>JAHZEH010000311.1:953-2602 GCA_019421925.1 Clostridia bacterium | reverse complement strand
CCACTGCCAGCAGGGCGCAGCCTGCGGCCGCCCCCATCGCTGAGACAGCAAGGATACGCAGAAACAGTTCCCTCATCGTCCTTTCCCCCGCCGCTCCAGTATTTCCCGCAGCTCCTCAATGTCCTCGTCGGAGAGCTCTCCGCCAAAGTCCTCCCTGCCTAAAAAAGAGACGAGGAAATTTCTGGCGCTGCCCGAGAACACCTTGTCGATAAAGGAGCGGGTCTCCTGGGCGCGCATGGAGCTCTCCTCCACCAGAGCCACATACGCCTTGCCCTCCCCGGTTTGGGCCGGTTCAATAAGTCCTTTCTCCTCCATCCGGGAGAGCAGAGTGTAGGTCGCGTTTTTGACCCACCCATATTTTTTCGTCATCACGCCTGCCAGCGCCGCCGCCGTCCGTCTCCCTTCCCAGAGCGCCTCGAGTATCGTCCACTCGGTCTCTTTCAGCACGGCGTTCCTCTTTTTCTCCTTTGCCATACCCTGTACCGCCTTTTCAGAATTTTCTTCATTATACAATCGTATCATTCCCAGGTCAAGCAGAACATGATACATTTGTATGATCCATACGCAAAAAAAGCGGGAGATTCCATTCTCTCCCGCTTTTCCCGTCTTTCGTCCGCAAAACGCCTATTTTCCGCCCTTCTTCTGGCGGTACATATCCTCATCCGCCATGTGATAAAGCTCTTTCCAGTCCATGGTGACGCCCTCCTGGGGAATGCAGGCGGCATAACCGGCCGCACAGGTGACTGGCTGCCCATTGGACTGGCTGTAAACGCGCATTCGGTCCAGCAGTCCCTCAACCTGTCTGGATACATCCTCCGTCTGCTTTCCTGTCAATAGAATGGCAAATTCATCCCCGCCAATCCGGAAACAGGCTCGCTGGTCAAAGGTTGCGCGCAGACAGTCCGCCATCATCTTGATCGCCTGGTCTCCCTGGTCGTGGCCATAACCATCATTGATCCGTTTGAGATTATTCATATCGCAGATGATCAGAGCAACAGGGACCCCTCCTTCTGATGCCTCTCAAACTTCTCCATTTCCCGCTCAAAGGCCGCCCGGTTGCCCAGCCGGGTCAAACCGTCCATAAAAGCCATGCGCCGGAACACCTCTGCCTCAGCACTGGCATTCATCATCTCCATTCCCTTCCTGCACGCGCTTATGACCTCCAGCAGAATGAAGAGCAGCAGTCCAATGCGGAAGCACCGGGAATAATTCTCCAGACTGCTTCTGCTGTAAAACAAACCGATACTTATGGCAATTGCCGCTATTAACAGCAGGATGCCCCCCAGCGTCTCCCGCGCCGCCCGGTTTTGATAAACTTTGATCTCCCGTATGCACAGCGCCACAACTGAAACAGCGGAGACTCCAATCAGAACGTGGGTGAGAATGGCCATATAAGCAATCTCTATTATATTGGAGATATACAGCGAAACGCTCAGAGCAAACAGCAGGGCAAATAACACGCACAAAATATTGAGTACGCGCCCTCCATGGGTGAATATCTCCCGGACATAGAGCAGAAACGGAATGGTCAGGAGCATGAAGGTGAAAAAAGAAATGAAGTAGATCACCGCGTGGTTTCCCCAGAAGAGCTGCAGCAGGTGGGAATCTGTCAGGACCCAGATGCCGCTCATCAGAGAGTACACTCCCAA
>JAHZEH010000311.1:0-943 GCA_019421925.1 Clostridia bacterium | reverse complement strand
ACAGGACAAATAACCCCACCGCAACCAGCAGCGAAATCACCCCGAACAGCGTGGGGCCGATCTCCTTTTTCAGAAGGACTCCCTGTACTGCTGAACGGCTGCCCAGCAGAGCGGAACTCACCGGCAGCCCCTGAGGCTCGTTGCGGCCGGAATCAATGAGATTGTCCACGCCAATTACGATCTCCTTGCCCGCCATCTCCTGCGGAATCTCTGCAAAGTTCCATGAACCCCCATAAACCGTACCAAAAGCGCCCTGGGCATTCCTCCCAAATTCCTGGGACAGCTCCCCGTCCAGATATACCTGCATCACTTGGTGGTTGAGATAGAAGCAGATCACCGCCTCCTCCGGCAAATTCTGAGGCAGCGTACGGGCAAAATAAACCGTCACAGACGGGCTGAGCGGCGATGCCGGCAGGGCCCCTGTCTCCGTCGAATTGACTTTCCTCCAGCCCTGAAGGAGATTGACGACGGGTTGGCTCCCCAGTTCCCCGCCCTGCATCACAAAGGTTCGCTGTGCGTACAGGACAACAGCCGTCGCATAGAGCAGCGCCAATACAAACAATACACAGGGGATACGCCCTCCTCTGGTTTTTTTAATCCCAGTATGTCTCTCTTCATCCATTTTCAGCTGTAACCCTCTCAAAATATATATTGCTTGAATAGCTATAGTATATCAAACTTGGGGAACCATATCACCTGACTTATTCTCAATCCCTGTACTTGCCCGTCTGCGGCCTTCTTTCCCCGGGCAACGACGGAGCAATCATGCGGCCGATAACCGCCGGGCGCATGAAGCGGGAGAACGCGGCGCGGATGGAACGTTTCATAAAGGGTATTCGCAATCTGTAAAGGGTCAATTAAAGGGTCAACCCCCAAGCCAGGACAACAAATAAAAATCCCCCGGCGAAGCCGGGGGTATTTCATATGCGGGCAAAGCCCTATG
>JAHZEH010000310.1 GCA_019421925.1 Clostridia bacterium | reverse complement strand
GACGTAGCCTCAGCGGCGGACGATACCATCATTCAGCAGTCCAACAACCTCATCACCAATGTGGTCAATACCGAGAGCGGCGGCGTCAGCCCCTGGCTCATCGGCCTGCTGGTGGTGCTGGTTTTCCTGTCCATCCTCCTCTTCCTGCGCATCCGCCGCAACCGTCAGCTGCGCAAGCGCAGGGGCAGCCACAACCGCTCCCGCCAGCCCAACAAGGGGGACCGGCGCTATAACTATTACAACTACCACGGCTCGGACGATATCCGCGGCCGCAACAGCTAACAACCTGAATCTCAGCGGCCGCGCCGGTTTGCAACATCTGGAGCGGCCCTTACGTTACCCTCTCCCCTACGGAGCGCAAAAACACCACTGGCCGATGGCCGGTGGTGTTTTTTTCTTGCTTACCCTGTCAGTCGTTCTTGCCGCTCTTGCGCAGCAGCTCCTGCTTGAGGGCGTAAAGCTCGTCCGAGAGGTCGACCTTGTAGACATGAGGATTATACAGCCTGCGGTACGCCTCCCAGAAGGTGGAGAGCTCCTTGGCCGCATACCGCTGTATCTCGTGAATATCGGGGCACTCGTAGACCTGCTTGCCGTCCACAAAGATGGGCACCAGCAGTTCCCGCAGGCGGTAGTTGGTGATCTTCATGGTCTTCCAGGTCTCAACAGGATCGAAGATGCGCAACGGCTTGGACTCGTCGATCGTCTCATGCTCCAGGGTGATCAGGTCGGCAATGGCCTTCTCATTGTAGGCGTCATAGATGCGGTAGATCTTTTTATAGCCGGGGTTGGTCATCTTGGCAGGGTTGTCCGAGAGCTTGATCTTGGGCACCAGCACGCCGTCCACCTCCTCGGCGGACATCTTATAGACCCCGCCGAGGGCGGGCAGGTCATCACTGGTGATGAGCTTGGTGCCCACGGCCCAGACGTCGATGGCCGCACCCTGCATTTGCAAATCGCGGATGAGCATCTCATCGAGATCGCCCGAGGCAAAAATCTTGGCGTTTGGGAAACCCGCCTCATCCAGCATCCTGCGGGCCTCTCGGGAGAGATAGGACAGGTCTCCGCTGTCGAGGCGGATACCCATGGGCTCATATCCCTTTTCCCGCAGTTCGCGGAAAACGGTGATGGCGTTGGGCACGCCGCTCTTGAGGGTGTCGTAGGTGTCCACCAGGAGCATGCAGGCCGAGGGGTAAATTTCAGCGTAGGCCTGGAATGCCTCCAGTTCGCTGGGGAAGCTCATAACCCAGCTGTGGGCATGGGTCCCCTTGACCGGGATGCCAAACATCTGGCCGGTGAGCACATTACTCGTCCCGCAGCATCCTCCAATGTAGGCGGCGCGCGCACCATAGGTGCCCGCGTCCGGTCCCTGGGCCCTGCGCAGGCCGAATTCCATCACATCCGCTTCCCCGGCCGCATATTTGACGCGGCTGGCCTTTGTGGCGATGAGGGTCTGATGGTTGATGATGTTGAGCAGCGCCGTCTCGATGAGCTGCGCCTCAAAGATGGGGGCCTTGACCCTGAGCAGAGGCTCATAGGGGAAAACCACCGTGCCCTCGGGGATGGCGTAGATCTCCCCAGAGAAATGGAGATCCCGCAGCTCGGCCAGAAAATCCTCGTCGAAGAGGTTGAGTGAACGCAGGTATTCGATGTTGCTCTCATCAAAGCAGATGTTGTTGATGTAGTCAATGGCCTGCTCCAATCCAGCCATAACAGCATAGGTGGTGCCGTTCTGGGGTTTGCGGAAAAAGAGGTCGAATACCACCTGGGTCTTGTGCATCCCCTTGCGGTAGTAGCCGTACATCATCGTCAGTTCGTATAGATCGGTCAGCAGCGTTAGGTTGCGCATCTCGCGTATTCCTCCCAATTTTTAACTCCGGATTATTCTTTGGTGTGATGTTCCTCGTCGTCCCTGTTCTGCTCGTCATGCTGCCCAGGACCCTCCTCAGGCGGGGAGTCCTTCTTAGACACGACCCCGGACTGGGAAGCGCCCTGCTCCTCCTGGGCCCCCTCTGTAGAGGCCGTCTGGGGAATTGCGCTCCCCCAGTCTGTGGGCGCCCCAACCAGAGCCCCCGCTCTGCGCTCGTTTATGGCCCGTACAATCATGAATACGGCAATGACCACAAAGAGCAGCGCCGACAGCAGTTGGGAGACCCGAATGCTCCCCCAGTACAGGCTGTCTGTACGAAGGCCCTCCACGAAGGCCCTCTCCAGGGCGTACAGCATCAAATAAAAGAGCATCGCGTCACCCCGGTGTTTGAACTTCCTGCGCAGGGCCATCAGAAAGACGAAGATGAGCAGGCACCACATGGACTCATAAAAAAACGTGGCGTAATGGATGGTGTTTGTCGCATCAATGCGCACCGCCATGGGAAACCACATCAAAGAGGGGTTGGTAACGGCCGCACCGTATGCCTCCTGGTTGAAGAAGTTTCCCCACCGGCCAATCGCCTGCCCCAGCACCAGTGCGGGGGCCACAATGTCGGCCAGCGTCCAGAAGGAGAGTTTCCGGCATTTGCAGAAAATCAACGCGCAAATCACTCCGCCGATGATGCCGCCGTAGATGGCGAGGCCGCCCTCCCAGATACGAAATATCTTGAGCAGATCGTTTTGGAACATGGGCCATTCAAACGCGA
>JAHZEH010000309.1 GCA_019421925.1 Clostridia bacterium | reverse complement strand
CCACCGCGTTGACGCGGATGCCGTAGGGCGCGAGCGTCTTGCCGGCAAACTTGGTGAAGCCGATCACGCCCGCCTTTGCGGCAGCGTAGTCGGGGGCGGTGCTGCCGCCCGTGACTCCCGCGATGGAGGAGATGTTGACGATGGAGCCCTTGCCCTGCTTTTTCATGATCTCCGCCGCCATCTGGGTGAAGAGGATGGTGGAGCGCAGGTTGATGGCCATGGTCTGGTCCCAGTCCTCCAGGGTGACGGTCTCCACTGTGGAGCGGCGGCCCAGACCTGCGTTGTTGACAACGATATCCAGCCTGCCCCAGCGCTCCATGGTGGTGTCGATGGCCCGGCGGGCTGTGGCCTCCTCCGAGGCGTCGCCCGTGACATAGTTGACCTCGACGCCCATAGCTTCCAGCTCGGCCTTGGTCTCCTCGCCGACGCCCTCGATGTGGCGGCTGACAATGGTAATGCCCTTGATGCCCGCTTCTGCGAATTTGACGGCCGCAGCCTTGCCGATGCCGCGGGAACCGCCCGTGACAAGGGCAACTTGACCTTCCAGAGAGATGGTATACATAGTTGATTCTCCTTTTTGATGCGTACAATGGAGCAGGATGAACTCCTGCTCCATCGTGTTGTTGTTTGGGATTAGTCCTTGAGCAGATCGGCGCGGATTTCAGCCAGGGCGTCAAAGACTTTGCTCATGTTCTCGCCTTCGATGAGGGCCTTGCGCTTCTCATAGACCGAGCGGTAGGCTTTGACGGCTTCGGGGTCGGGGTTATACTCGTCCTTGACGGCGATCCACTTGGAGATCGTACCCTCGACGCTCTCGACATCCCCCACGGCGTAGGCCGCGACGACGGCGTCAGCCATAACGGCGCCGCCGGAATGGGCGACTGTGTAAGCCTTCATGTTCAGCACGTCCGCCTTGATCTGGTTCCACAGAGGGCTCTTGCTGCCGCCCTCGGTGATGAGCAGGGTGTCAGGGTTGAAGCCGCACGTGCGGAAGTTATCGAAGTGGTGCAGATGGTCGAAGGCCACGCCCTCGAGGATGGAGCGCCACATGGTGCCGTAGTCGGTGCCGGCGGTCACGTTGAGGAAGCCGCCGATGCCGTTGGGAGCCGCCTGGTCACCGCCCTGGAGATAGGGCATGAAGATGACGCCCTTGGAGCCGATGGGCTCCTTGATGGCCTTCTCCTGGAGCACGTCGTAGTAGCTGGAGTCGTCCTCGTGATCGCAGACATAGTCGCGGAACCAGCGCAGGGCAAGGCCGCCCGCCTTGGCCGTGGCCTGATAGAAATAGGTGTTGTCAGGCGTGCCGATGGAGTACATAAAGCCCAGATCGATGAGCCTGTCGTCCTTGCCGTCCACCATGACGGTGATGACGGCGGAGGTGCCGGCCACGTTGGAGGCCTGTCCCACAGCCGTCAGGCCGGAGCCCAGGTTGGACTGCATGGTGTCGCCAGCGCCCGCGGCGATGGGGATACCGGCGGGCAGGCCCACTTTGGCAGCCTCCTCCTCGCTGAGATGGCCGATGATGTCCCAGGGCTTGACCACGCGGGGCAGGTACTCCCGGGGGATTTTGAGCTCGTCAAGCTGGGCCTGGGACCACTCCCGGGTCTCGGACACATAACCCAGCAGCCAGCCGGAGAGGGTTGCGTGGTCGATGAAGGCGTCCTCAGCTTTCAGGCCGGCCAGGCGGGAGAGGACGAAGGGGCCGTTGTGCATGAATTTCTTGCCCTTGGTGTGCACGATCTCATAGTTGTTGAGCATCCACTTGGCAATGCAGGGGGGGATTCCGATCAGGGGCACGGTGTTGCCGCTCTCTTTGCGCCAGATGGGGTTCTTGCTGTTCAGAATCTCCTGGGCCTCCTTCTCGGCGCGGTTGTCGAGATAGGGGATATAGGGGGTCAGGGTGTTCATGTCCTCATCCACGCAGACCAGGCCGCAAATGACGCCGCTGCCCGCGATGGCGCGGACCTCCTTGGGGTCGATGCCGCTGGTCTTGAGGCAGCGGCGGATGCCCTCGCGGACGCCCTCAAGATAGGCATCGGCGCTCAACTCGGCCCAACCGGGATTGGGATAGATGATCTCATTGGTGATCAGCGCTTCCGCCATGCAGGTGGAATCGTCACGGTAAATAACCGTCTTGGTGCCCTGTGTGCCGCAGTCAAAGCCGATGTAATACTTTGCCATGTTGTGAGTCCTCCCGTTTTTGATGTGTTTGATTCTCTCTCAGATGGGTTATACAATTGCGCGGCATCGCGCAAAATAGATTCGCAGAAAGAAGGGAGATGCACTATGCAGAATTCTGCATGATTAGAATAAACAAAAAAGCGACAATCGCTATATACATATTGTATCGCTTTTTCGTAATTTGTCAATCATTTACTCCTGTATTTTTCCAGGGGATGCGGTTGATAAATGTTGCGGATTTCCGTATACTAAAAAACAGACTTTTTTCCAACGACCCGGGCGGGGTGGGTGCTCCGCCGGAAAGGACGGTTTTTTTATGGGAATTATGAAAAACATCAGCGAATCCGAAGTCCTGAAGCTCAAAGAGCAGGTCTTTTTCATGATGCGGCGGCCAGCGAGCTCGACGCTATAGCCGACACGCTTTCCCTGCGCGACGCTCTTCTCCTTCGCCAAGGGGGAGG
>JAHZEH010000308.1 GCA_019421925.1 Clostridia bacterium | reverse complement strand
GCACCCTTCGACTGCGTCTATCTGGATGAGGAGCCCATGTGCGCGGCCATGCGTCCCCAGCACAACTGGACCGCGGAGCAGTCCATCTCCCTCTCTGAGCTTGCGGGCAGGCCCCTCACCATCTACCGCAGGTTCGAAAACCTGCTGTGCGCCCAGTGCAACGACGCGGGCTTTGAGCCGGATATCCTGTGCAAGAGCGACGACGCCCGCACTGCCATCATGTTGGCTGGGAGTCGCCATCGTTCCCCAGTCCGCCCTCTCCATCCTGCCCGGGAAGCATCTGGTGCACAAAACCATCGAATGCCCGGCGCTCGTCACACGCATCGCGGCTATCCGCATGAAAAACCGCTTTCTGCCCGCCGCCGCCCAGAGCCTCCTGCAATGTTTTGAACAGGAGTAGCGGGCTTTCAGCGTGCAAACAAAGGGCTTGGGGCGTTTGCAATTGACTATTTGTCAATGGGTGAATAGAATGATGACAAAAATGCAGAACGCCCGGAGGGAATACGCCAGATGAAAGAGCCCATGAATCAGCATAAAAAGCCGCTCATTTTCTATTACGTCATCGCAATGCTTGTGGTGCTGCTGCTCAACACCCTGCTCTTCCCTCTGATGACCTACAGCCGCTATGAGGAGGTGGACTACCGCACCTTCATGACCATGCTGGAGGAGGGAAAGATCAGCGCCGTTGAGGTCCAGGACAAGGAGATCTATTTCACCCCCGCGGACGTGACGGACAAAAGCGTCTATGTCACCGGCCGCATGGAGGACCCCGACCTGGTGAACCGGCTGTACGCCTCCAACGTGGAGCAGTTCACTGAAATCGCCCCCGAGGAGCGCAGCTCCCTGTGGCAGTGGCTGGGAACCATCCTCTTCTTTGTGGCCATCGGCCAGCTCATCTCCTTCTTTCTCAAAAAGAAGATGACAGGCGGCAACGCCATGCAGTTCGGTTCCAGCAACGCCAAGGTCTATGTGGCCGCCCAGACCGGCAAAACCTTTGCCGATGTGGCGGGTGAGGATGAGGCCAAGGAGGCCCTCGGTGAAATTGTGGATTTCCTGCACAACCCCGAGAAATACAACGCCATTGGCGCCAAGATGCCCAAGGGCGCGCTGCTTGTCGGACCGCCAGGCACAGGCAAAACCCTGCTTGCCCAAGCTGTGGCCGGCGAGGCCAGCGTCCCCTTCTTCTCCATCTCCGGTTCGGAATTTGTGGAGATGTTTGTGGGCATGGGCGCGGCCCGTGTCCGGGACCTGTTCAAGCAGGCCCAGGAAAAAGCCCCCTGCATCGTCTTCATCGACGAGATTGACACCATCGGCAAAAAGCGCGACAACGGGGCCCTGGGCGGCAACGACGAACGGGAGCAGACCTTAAACCAGCTCCTGACCGAGATGGACGGCTTTGACAGCAGCAAGGGCGTCGTCATCCTGGCCGCCACCAACCGCCCCGACTCCCTGGACAAGGCCCTGCTCCGCCCCGGCCGCTTTGACCGCCGCATCCCTGTGGAGCTGCCCGATCTGGCGGGCCGCGAGGCCATCCTGCGGGTACACGCCAAGGACGTAATCATGGCCGAGGGGATCGACTTCAACGCCATCGCCCGGGCCACCTCCGGCGCCTCGGGCGCTGAATTGGCCAACATTATCAACGAAGCTGCCCTGGGCGCCATCAAAGCGGGCCGCGCCGCCGTCTCGCAGGCCGATCTGGAGGAGGCCGTGGAGACCGTCATCGCCGGATATCAGCGCAAGAGCGCGGTCATCTCCCCCAAGGAAAAAAAGATCGTTGCCTACCATGAGATCGGGCATGCCCTTGTGGCCGCTCTACAAAAGGAGTCCGCGCCGGTCCACAAGATCACGATTGTGCCCCGCACCTCCGGCGCCCTGGGCTATACCATGCAGGTTGCGGAGGACGAGAGCTCCCTTCTGAGCAAGGAGGAGGCCCTGAACAAAATCGCCACCCTCACCGGCGGCCGCACCGCCGAGGAACTGATCTTTGGCGCATGCACCTCCGGAGCCTCCAACGATATCGAGCAGGCCACCAAGCTGGCCCGCGCCATGGTCACCCGCCTGGGCATGAGCGACTCCTTTGATATGATGGCTCTGGAGACCGTCTCCAACCAGTATCTGGGCGGAGACACCGCTCTGGCCTGCTCGGCCGAGACCGCCGCCCGGATCGACGCCGAGGTTCTTTCCATCATCAAGGAGCAGCACGCCAGGGCCCGGGAACTTCTCAGAACCCACCTGGACAAGCTCCATGAGCTGGCCGCCTATCTGCTGGAGAAGGAGACCATCACCGGCGAGGAGTTCATGTCCCTGCTGCGCAAGGACACTCTCGCTCCCGCCGCCAAGGAATAGCCCCCGCAGGGCATCAAGAAGGAGCTCTGTGTAGCCGTGTTAGGTAAGCAGTGACAAAGCAGCATAAGCAGATTAACGCAAGTTGTAACAAAAGCGTCTGAGGCTTGTGGAGACAGATATTGAAAGTGCTGTTCACGGACTACGATAGTCCGTTTCGACAGGCACCACCGGATTCCCGGCGTATTATTGTGGAGTCAAAATGGAGGCAGCAAGAGTCAAAGGTCAGGGCAGCAGGGCTTATCCTATGACATACCGTTAAATGGATCAGCTTTTTGTGGACATCTGCCTTTTCCACAGTCCTTTCCGGAGCTAAACTCTGACGGTTATATTAA
>JAHZEH010000307.1 GCA_019421925.1 Clostridia bacterium | reverse complement strand
TTCTACGGCACCTTTGACGGGATGAACGAGGCTGCGGAGTTCATCGCGGAGAAAAAGGGGGAGCAGGCGGCGGAGGGGAATCCCAATGCCGGCAGGACAGTCATCGTTTTCGGCTCCGGCCCCATCCGCATCGGCCAGGGCATCGAGTTTGACTACGCCTCCGTCCAGTGCGTCTGGGCTCTGAAAAAGCATGGCTTTGAGGTGGTTATTGTCAACAACAACCCGGAGACCGTCTCCACCGACTTTGACACCGCCGACCGGCTGTATTTCGAGCCCCTCACCCCCGAGGATGTGACGGGCATTCTGGAGACGGAGAAACCCTGGGGCGTAGTGGTCGCCTTTGGCGGCCAGACTGCCATCAAGCTCACCAAGTTCCTCTCCGAGCGCGGGGAGAACATCCTGGGCACCAGCGCCGACAGCATTGACCTGGCCGAGGACCGGGAGCGCTTTGACGAATTGCTGGAGAGGCTGAACATCAAGCGCCCCGACGGCCTGACCGTCATGACCAGGGAGGAGGCCCTGAAGGCGGCGGAGGAGATCGGCTATCCTGTTCTCATCCGTCCCTCCTATGTCCTGGGCGGCCAGAACATGATTATCGCCTTCTCCGAGTCGGATGTTGTGGAATATATGGATATCATCCTGCGCCACAACATTGAAAACCCCGTTCTCATCGACAAGTACCTCATGGGCACCGAGCTGGAGGTGGACGCCATCTGCGACGGGGAGGAGATCCTTATCCCCGGCATCATGGAGCATATCGAGCGGGCGGGCATCCACAGCGGGGATTCCATCGCCGTCTACCCGGCCTACAACATCAACGACATCTGGGCCCAGACCATTGTGGACTGTTCCAGGGCCCTGGCCACCGCGCTGGGAACCAAGGGCCTGGTGAATATCCAGTACCTGATCTATCAGAACAAGCTCTATGTGATCGAGGTCAACCCCAGGTCGTCGCGCACCATCCCCTATATCAGCAAGGTGACGGGCATCCCCATGGTGGAGCTGGCCACCAGGGCCATGCTGGGGGAGAAGCTGGGGGACATGGGTTATGGCACGGGGCTGTACAAGAACTCCCCCTATGTGGCGGTCAAGGTGCCGGTCTTCTCCTTTGAGAAGCTCATCGACGTGGATACCCACCTGGGTCCGGAGATGAAGTCCACCGGAGAGGTGCTGGGCATTGCCCGTACCATGGAGGAGGCTCTCTTCAAGGGCCTGCTGGCTGCGGGCTACCAGATGAAGAAACGGGGGGGCCTGCTGGTCACAGTCCGGGATACCGACAAGGCGGAGGTGGCCGACGCCGCCGCCAAGTTCCGGGATATGGGCTTCACCATCTACGCCACCGAGGGCAACGCCGACACCCTGGAGCAGCGGGGGATCCACTGCATCCGGGTCAAAAAGATCCACGAGGCCAAGGAGAACACCCTCACCCTGCTGGAATCCGGCAAGATCGACTATGTGCTCTCCACCTCCGCCAAGGGCAGGGTGCCCACTGACGACAGCGTCAAAATCCGCCGCAAGGCTGTCGAGCGCAATATCCCCTGCCTGACCAGCATCGACACGGCCAACGCCATCGCGGACAGCCTCCTGAGCAAGTACTCCCCCTACAACACCGAGCTGGTGGATATCAACCATATGAGCTGCGAGAAGCTCAAGCTGCGTTTTACCAAGATGGTGGGCACGGGCAACGATTATATCTACATGAACTGCTTTGACCAGAAGGTGCCCTGCCCCAACGCCCTCGCTGTGCGCCTGTCCGAACGGCGCAACGGCATTGGCAGCGACGGGCTCATTCTGATCTGCCCCTCCGAGAAGGCGGATGCCAGGATGGTCATGTTCAACCAGGACGGCAGCGAGGGCAGGATGTGCGGCAACGGCATCCGCTGCGTGGCCAAGTACCTGCACGACAGCGGGATCGTCCCCAGGGAGGAGATGGATATTGAGACCCTTGCGGGCATCAAGCATATCAAGCTCTATCAGCAGGGCGGCGTGGTCAACTCCGCCCGGGTTGACATGGGACCGGCCTCCCTGCGGCCTGTGGACGTGCCCGTGAGACTGCCCGGCGAGCGCATTGTCGACCACCCCTATACGGTGGGAGGCAGGGAGTACCGCATCACCTGCGTCTCCATGGGCAACCCCCACTGCGTGGTGTTCGTCGAGGATGTGGACCTGCTGGACCTCAAAGAGATTGGGCCGCTGTTTGAAACGGATCCCATCTTTCCCGAGCGGGTCAACACGGAGTTTGTGCAGGTCGTCAACCCCCACACCGTCAAGATGCGGGTGTGGGAGCGGGGAAGCGGCGAGACTTGGGCCTGCGGCACGGGGGCCTGCGCGGCGGCGGTGGCCGCTGTGGAAAACAATCTGTGCCAGCGGGGCGAGGATATCACTGTCCGCCTCAAGGGGGGCGATCTGGTCATCACCTATACCCCCGGGACAGTGTTCCTCACAGGCAATACGGCCAAGATTTTTGACGGGGTGATTGAGCTATGACAAAGTATATTTTCGTGACGGGCGGTGTGGTCTCCGGCCTGGGCAAAGGCATCACGGCGGCATCTCTGGGCAGACTCCTCAAAGCCCGGGGGCTCAAGGTGGCGGCCCAGAAGCTGGATCCCTATATCAACGTGGACCCAGGCACTATGAGCCCCTATCAGCACGGCGAGGTGTTCGTGACCGAGGACGGGGCG
>JAHZEH010000306.1:374-2689 GCA_019421925.1 Clostridia bacterium | reverse complement strand
CCCCCTCAAGTCCCTCTCTGAGCTGCTCCGCGGCAAACAGGGCCGCTCCCGTATGAACCTGTTGGGCAAGCGCGTCGACTACTCCGGCCGAAGCGTTATCGTCGTGGGCCCGGAACTCCAGATGTACCAGTGCGGCCTGCCCAAGGAGATGGCGCTCGAGCTGTTCAAGCCCTTTGTCATCAAAAAGCTCACCGAGAGCGGCCTGGCCCACAATATCAAGAGCGCCAAGCGCATGGTTGAGCGCGTACGCGGCGAGGTCTGGGACGTGCTCGAGGAGGTCATCAAGGACCATCCCGTGCTGCTCAACCGCGCCCCCACGCTGCACCGCCTGGGCATCCAGGCCTTTGAGCCCATCCTGGTGGAGGGCCGCGCCATCAAGCTGCACCCCCTGGCCTGTACCGCCTTTAACGCCGACTTTGACGGCGACCAGATGGCTGTGCATGTGCCTCTGTCCGTGGAGGCCCAGTCCGAGGCCCGTTTCCTCATGCTGGCTGCCAACAATATCCTCAAGCCCCAGGACGGCCGCCCGGTTGTGTCGCCCTCCCAGGACATGGTCATGGGCTGCTTCTATCTGACGGCGGAGCGCCCCGGCGCGCTGGGAGAGGGTTCCTACTTCTGCTCGGAGGAGGAGGCCATCATGGCCTATCAGACCGGCCAGCTCTCCCTCCAGGCCATGTGTAACATCCGCATCACCCGCAAGATCAACGGGGAGAAACGGAACAAGCTCATCCGCACCACTGTGGGCCGCATCATCTTCAACGAGGCCATTCCCCAGGACCTGGGCTTTGTGGAGCGCAGGGACCCCGAGGACGCATTTAAGCTGGAGATCGACCGCATTGCGGGCAAGAAGCTGCTGGGCGACATCGTCGGCCGGTGCTTCCGGGTCCACGGCGCCTCCGAGACCTCCCAGATGCTCGACCGCATCAAGAAGCTGGGCTATAACTACTGCACCAAGGCGGGCGTGACCGTGGGTTACATGGATGTCAAGGTGCCGCAGGAGAAGAGCGAGCTCATCGACAAGGCGGAGGGGCTCATCAAGAATATTTCCGAGAAGTTCCGCTATGGCCTGCTTGCTGAGGAGGAGCGCTATCAGGCGGTTATCAAGGTGTGGGAGAACACGACCAACGCCGTGACGACCGCCCTGGAGGCCATCAAGGCCAAGGACCCCTTCAATCCCATCCATATGATGGCCGACTCGGGCGCCCGTGGTTCCATGCAGCAGATCCGCCAGCTGGCGGGTATGCGCGGCCTGATGAAGTCCCCGACGGGCCGAACGATTGAGATGCCCATCCGCGCCAACTTCCGCGAGGGCCTCACTGTTCTGGAGTTCTTTATCTCCTCCCACGGCGCGCGCAAGGGCCTGGCTGACACGGCTCTGCGTACGGCTGACTCGGGCTATCTGACCCGCCGCCTGGTCGACGTATCCCAGGAGGTTATTGTCCGTGAGGAGGACTGCTTCGTCGAGCGGGGCAAGAACATCAAAGGCATGTGGGTGGAGGCTATCCGCGAGGACAAGGCCAGCATTGAGAACCTGCGCAGCCGTATCGAGGGCCGCGTGGCTGTGGACGACGTGTTCCACCCCGAGACGGGCGAACAGCTCGCCTGGGCCAACGAGATGATCACCTATGAGCAGGCTGAGGCCATCGTGGCCGCCGGCATTGACAAGGTGCACATCCGCACGGTTTACACCTGCTCCGCTGAGCACGGCATCTGTGCCAAGTGCTATGGCGCCAACATGACCACCAACCATCTGGTGGACATCGGCGAGGCGGTGGGTGTTGTGGCCGCCCAGTCCATTGGCGAACCCGGCACGCAGCTGACGATGCGTACCTTCCATACCGGCGGCGTTGCCTCCTCCGGCGACATCACCCAGGGTCTTCCCCGTATCGAGGAAATTTTTGAGGCCCGTAACCCCAAGGGCGCGGCTGTTATCACCGAGATCCCCGGAATTGTCCAGATCCGTGAGAGCAAGCGCCAGCGCGAAATTACCGTGGTCGACAGCGTCGAGGGCCGCAGCGAGACCTATACCCTGCCCTATGCTTCCAAGATTAAGGTTCAGGAGGGCGACTATGTTGAGGCGGGCGACAGCCTGACCGAGGGCCCGGTCAATCCGGGCGACATCCTGCGCCTCAAGGGGCCCAAGGAGGTTCAGGCCTATATGCTCAAAGAGGTGCAGAAGGTCTACCGCCTCCAGGGCGTTGAGATCGCCGACAAGCATATTGAGGTCATCATCCGCCAGATGATGCGCAAGGTCCAGGTCGAGGAGGCAGGCGACACCACGATGCTGCCCGGCGAACTGGTGGATATGTTCCGCT
>JAHZEH010000306.1:0-360 GCA_019421925.1 Clostridia bacterium | reverse complement strand
CCTGGAGGTCATCGAAAAGGACGGCAACTGGGCCACTGCAAAGCCCAAACTGCTGGGCATCACCAAGGCGGCTCTGGCCACTGAGTCCTTCCTCTCCGCGGCTTCCTTCCAGGAGACCACCCGCGTTCTGACCGACGCCGCCATCAAGGGCAAAGTGGACCCCCTGGTGGGCCTCAAGGAGAACGTCATCATCGGCAAGCTGATCCCCGCGGGCGTGGGCATGCGCCGCTACAAGAGCATCGAGGTGTTCGATGCGGGCGCGGCCTCCCATGTGGCCAACGACCCGGTGCTGCACGTGGACGAACTGTAAAGCTTCATAGGTTGTTACAAGTGCAGGGGCCGTCGGCCCCTGCACTGCCA
>JAHZEH010000305.1 GCA_019421925.1 Clostridia bacterium | reverse complement strand
GCCGCCTCCTTCATTCCCTTTACCTCGCCCATGGCCATGTTTACACGCATCGCCATGGGCAACGTCTCCGCGCTGTCCGTGGTGTTGTCCGTGGCCATTCTGCTGGCGACCACCGTGGCCATCGGATACCTCTCGGCCGGGATCTACCGGGTGGGCGTGCTGCTCTACGGCAAGCCGCCCAGGCTGGGGGAGCTGGTCAAAATGCTGCGGGCCAGCAGGCATGAGCGAAAGGAAAGAAGGGGAGCATAACGCAAGGGATTCAAGAGGATTTTTGAGGGGGCGTAACGGTTGGGACAGACGGTTTATTTCAATGGGGATATCGTGACGATGGAGGTTCCTCTGTATGCTGAGGCGGTCCTGGCGCGCGATGGTAAGATCGCCAGGGTGGGTTCGCTGGCGGAGGTTGAGGCCGCGGCGGGCGGTCCTGCCGCCAGGGTGGACCTCGGCGGAGCGACTATGCTGCCCGCCTTTGTGGATCCCCATAGCCACATCACATCTTTTGCCAATACGCTGGGTCTCGTGCCCCTACAGGGGGCGGACAGCATGGAGGAAATCATCCGCAGGCTGAAAGAGCGGATGGAGGAGAGGCCCCTCAAGCCGGGAGAGTGGCTGGTCGGCCACGGCTACGACAACAACTTCCTCCCCGGGAAACTTCACCCGGATCGCCGGGTGCTTGACCAGGTATCAAACGAGGCGCCCATCATCATTGCCCACGCCTCCGGGCATATGGGAGTGATGAACAGCGCCGCCCTGCGCGCCAGCGGCATTGGGCCGGATACAGGAGACCCGGAGGGCGGCAGGATCGGCCGTCTGGAGGACGGGAGGGAGCCAAGCGGCTATCTGGAGGAGAACGCCTTTATGAACTCCTCCAGAAATATCCCTGCGCCCACGATGGAACAGATGCTGGACCGGCTGGAGAGTGCCCAGGATATCTATTTGAGCCAGGGCATCGCGACAGTTCAGGACGGGCTGACCAAGGCGGCGGATTGGGCGCTGCTCCAGGCTGCGGCGGAGGCCGGACGCCTGAAGGTGGACGTGGTGAGCTATGTGGACCTGAAGGACCACCGCTCCCTTGTGAGAGACAACCCCCGCTATCTCGGGAAGTATTGCAGCGGGCTCAAGATCGGCGGTTATAAGATTTTTCTCGACGGCTCGCCCCAGGGGCGGACCGCCTGGATGAGCCGGCCCTATGAGAATGCCGGGGACGGCTACTGCGGCTATCCCATCTATTCGGACGAGAAGGTGGAAGAGTTCTGCCAAGACGCCCTGCGGGAGGGGGTTCAGCTTCTGGTCCACTGCAACGGGGACGCGGCGGCGGCCCAGTATCTTCGCTGTTTTGCCCAGGCTCTGCGGAGGGCGGAGGGAGCAAAGGACATCCGGCCTGTGATGATTCACGCCCAGCTCCTGCGCCCCGATCAGCTGCCCTCCCTGAAACCGCTGCATATGATCCCCTCCTTCTTTGCCGCACACGTGTATCACTGGGGGGATGTGCATATTGAGAACTTCGGCGTGGAGCGGGCCCGCTCCATCAGTCCGGCGCGCTCCGCGTGGAAGGAGGGGATTCCCTTCACCTTCCATCAGGATACCCCCGTCATTGCGCCCAATATGCTGGAGACGCTGTGGTGCGCAGCCAACCGCCTGACCAGGTCGGGCGTGCTCCTGGGGGCGGACGAGCGCCTGCCCGTGCTGGGGGCGCTCCGGGCCGTCACAGGCAGCGGGGCGTATCAGTACTTTGAGGAGAAGGACAAGGGTTCCATCGCGGAGGGGAAGCGGGCCGACTTTGTGATCCTCAGCGGCAATCCCCTCAAGGTGGCGCCCATGGAACTGCGGGAGCTGAGCGTTGAGGCCACGATCAGGGGCGGCGAGGTTCTCTACCGGAGAAAAGGGGCTTGACAAGGTGAGGCTGGCAGTGTTAGACTGGCCCCAGTCTGAAAGGATTGGATGTGAAAGAATGCGGAATTTTTCTTGCTGAATGATTGTGGCGCAGGGATATGACGGCTGCCCGTACTGTTGCTGTGCCTTGGCAAGAAAGTTCCCCATCAGAGACATCCGGCTCTGGCTGCGCGCGGCGGAGCCTGCGGTTTTTGTGTGCGATCCGCAAGGAGGGGTGCTTCCTTGCGGATTTTTATGTCTGTCCGGGGGCGTTTTCCCCCGGCGGGGAGGTGCTGCACAATGTCGCAAATCAAAGTGAGCCATTTGACGTTCGCCTATGAGGCAAGCGCCCAGAATATTTTTGAGGACGTCTCCTTTGTACTGGATACGGATTGGAAACTGGGCTTTACCGGCCGCAACGGCCGGGGCAAGACCACCTTTTTAAAGCTCCTGATGGGGGAGCATGAGTATGCCGGGAGCATCGAGGCGGCTGTGGAGTTTTGTTATTTCCCCGACGAGACGGCTCATCCTGAGTGGGAGACCATGCGTGTGCTCAAGGAGTGCATCGCGCCGTTTGAACAGTGGGAACGGGAGATGGAGGCGTGCATTGGGGAGGGCGAGGAGGGCCTGGAGCGGTATGGCGTGCTCCAGGAGCTGTATGAGTCCCACGACGGATACATCATTGAGGAGCTGATTGAGCGGGAGAGCGGCAAACTGCAGGTTGACCCCTCCGCCCTCCGCAGGCCCTACGCCACCCTGAGCAACGGGGAGCGCACCAAGCTTCTCATCGGGGCGCTGCTGCTGCGCAAGAACAACTTTCTGCTCATCGAC
>JAHZEH010000304.1 GCA_019421925.1 Clostridia bacterium | reverse complement strand
ACCGTGGACTTCGTCGTTGTCGGCGCCGGCGCCGGCGGCGTCTCGACCGCCATTGAAGCCGTCCGCCAGGGCAAAAACGTGGTGCTGCTTGAAAAGCTGGGCTTTGCCGGCGGCTCCTCTGCGCTGAATGAAGGCTATCTCTGGGCCTGCGGCTCCAAGTTCAACGAGCTGACCGGCAAGGGCTACTCCGTCGATCAGATGAAGGCCTATCTGGTTCAGTCCTCCCGCGGCAACGCCAACGAGGCGCTCAACAACAACCTGGTCGATATGTCCGGCGAGATCTTTGATTATCTCTACGACAACGGCGTTCCCTTCCACACCGATGCATTCACCGGCAGCGGCGGCGACGCGCAGGATCTTGACGTATTCACCACCGAGGGCGGAGGTGCAGGCCTCTTCAATGGCATGCTCTCCATCGCCGAGGGCCTGGGTGTGACCCCCCGCTATGAGTCCAAGGCAGTTTCCCTGATCGTCGAGGACGGCGCCGTCAAGGGCGTGACCGTTGAAGACGCCGAGGGCACCTACAACATCTACGCCAACACTACCGTCCTCGCCACCGGCGGCTTCCTCAAGGACGAAACACTGATGAAGGAATACATGCCGGAATGGTATTCCGAAAACGCCTACTGCACCGCGGGCGCCACCGGCGACGGACACAAGATGGCTCTTGAGCTGGGCGCCTACATGGTCGGCTACGGCTGCGGCGGCGTATGGCGCACCGAGGACGGCAAGAACGGCTACCATGTCGAAGGCGGCCTCGTCCCCTGCGTCAGCTTCTTCATCACCAACATCGAAGGGCAGCGCTTCTGCAACGAGTACATGGGCTCCGACAAGAACCAGCTCATCAACGAGCAGTCCGACAAGAAGGCCTACTGCTTCATGGATTCTACCAGCCCCTATGTCGCTATGGCCGAACAGGGTGTGGCCAATGGCTATGCCTACAAGGCTGACACCCTCGAAGAGCTGGCCGATGTCTACGGCATCAACAAGGAGAATCTCCTCAAGACCGTCGCCGACTACAACGAGTGCAAAGCCTCCGGCGGACAGGATCCCTTCAACGTTCCCAACGAGTACATGGTCAGCATGACCACGCCCCCCTACTACATGAGCCTGTTCGACCCCTCCATGAACACCAACTGCCTGATGGGTCTGGCCTGCGATGAATACTGCCGCCTCCTGACCGAAGACGGCACGCCCATTGAAAACCTCTACGGCGTTGGCGAACTGATCATGGGCAACGTCTGCGGCGGCACCAAGCAGGGTGCCCGTTACCCTGCCTGCGGCTCCTGCCTCGCTGCCGGCATCTACGGCGGCCCCATCGCAGTGCGGCATTCTCTCGGCCTGTTCCCCGCCGCTTCTTCTGCCGCTGCACCTGCAGAAGCGGCAGAAGAATACGTGCCCGCCACCAAGACCCTTTCTTACAGCGAAGACGTCAAGACCATGGCGCATGAGATCCTCATGAACGCGGGCCAGCCCTACACGGACGAACAGCTCAAGGAGATCCCCCGCATTCTGGCCACCAAGAGCCGCTACTTCCTCGGCAATGACCTCAACGACTACGAGGTGCTGCGCGATGTCTTTACGGAAGAGGGCTACGAAGGCTTCCGTGCCATCTGGAGCGGCTACCCCGGTGCTACCGATATCGAGAGCCAGATCGGCTCCGTTCAGTTCACGATCGGTCAAGGTGACGTGGTACCCACCCATTTCGGCGTCAATCAGATCGTTTCCTTTGTGGATGACACCCACGCCAAGCTGCTCACCCGGATGCATGACCATCACACCTATACCGATAACGGCGAAGTGTATGAAGGCTACGGCCTCTACGTGGACGACATGCTCAAGTGCGAAGACGGTGTGTGGCGCATCGAAACGCTGCGTCTCGACTACGGCGTAACTGTCGGCGAGCTGCGCTGCATGCGGGAAAACTGATCTCTTCCAAAAGCCGAGGCAATCACCTCCCTCTTTGGGCGGCATTCCCTCTGCATCTCCCTTTTAAGTCAAAGCGCCCGGCCAAAAGCCGGGCGCTTCTTTCTACGCTCTCTGCGCTATATACTCAGACCTTGATGACGTAAATGGAATATACTTCTTCATATAGTCGGGGTAGTTCTTACTCTGAATCTCCCCGCCAGTGGCGCGCTCCATGACGGAAACAATGGGATAGGTGAATCCATACTGATGGATCTTGTCGTGGAACCAGGTATGAATCGCCTGGAACTCGCCGCGAATGATCTGCGCGTAGAACTCCTGGATGTCTCGGAGAATGCCCAGGGATTCTTCATACTTGTCGTTACAGACTTCAGGCAGCTTACCAAAGTCCAGATTGCCCTCCGCCAAATAGACCGGATTATAATTCTCTGTACGGAAATGAAACGCGTAGTCAAGAACAGTATTGCTTTCCGGCTCCAAGGGAAGCCAGTATTCAATCGACGGTGCGACGGGAATATATGCAAGCCTCCCTTTCTTTCCTTGGACAATGTCATCCTCAGATAAATATTCCAACAGGAAATCGTCCAACTCCTGTTCCGTCGGGAACTCAAAGCCGATATCGGAAAAATGGCTGGGCATCTTCTCCTCCCTCCTCCATCACCATAAAGTTACGGAATCGTCCTGTTTTTAGACATTAAATCATCATTGATATTGATTGTCCATATAATGCGCCTCCCCCGCATAAAAAAGCGGAGCCTGTACCCGCGCCGCTCCCTCCGCCCC
>JAHZEH010000303.1 GCA_019421925.1 Clostridia bacterium | reverse complement strand
GATGGTGGCGGCGTCGATGGCCTCGCTCAACAGGCCCACGTTTTTGACATAGTCCACCTCCGACCCGTCCGAGACGGCGATGCCCGCCCCGTCCTGGCCCCGGTGCTGCATGGCGTGCATGGCGGCGTACGCGACGCCTGCCGTGTCCAGCCCGCCCCCGTTGAAGAGGCCAAACACGCCGCACTCCTCGTGAAGCTTATCGTCCCAGGCGTCTCCGCCAAGATTCAGATGCTGATTATACATTCTTCGTCTCCGTCGTGATCCTGCGCAGCGCTTCCTCATATGCCTCCTCAACACCGCCGAGGTCCCTGCGGAAGCGGTCCTTGTCCAGCTTCTCGTTGGTCTTGCTGTCCCACAGGCGGCAGGTATCCTGGGAGATCTCGTCCGCCAGGATGATCTTGCCGTCCGCCGTGCGGCCGAACTCGATCTTGAAGTCGATCAGGCGCAGTCCGACCGAGGCAAAGAACTGCGTGAGCAGCTAGTCAATCCTGCGGGCCATCGTGCGGATGGTCTCCAGCTCCTCCTCCGTGCAAAGGCTGAGGGCGATGGCGTAGTCGTCGTTGATGAAGGGGTCGCCCAATTCATCGTTCTTATAGCTGAACTCCAGGATGGGGCGGGCGAGCTGGGTCCCCTCCTCCACGCCGACGCGCTTGCTCATGCTTCCGGCCGCCACATTACGCATAATGACCTCAAGCGGAACGATCTGCACGCGCTTGACCAGCGTGTCGCGCTCATTGAGCTCTTCAATCAGATGGGTCTCAATGCCGTTCTGTTCGAGGTATTTCATGATGATATTGGTGATGCGGTTATTGATGGCGCCCTTGCCGGAGATCGTGCCCTTTTTGAGGCCGTTGAACGCGGTGGCGTCGTCCTTGTAGTGCACCATAACAACGTTAGGATCTTCGGTGGCAAAGACCTGCTTGGCCTTGCCCTCATAAAGCATCTCTGCAATTTTCATAGCGATAACCCCCTTCATTATACAGGCAAAATGCTAACACCTTATATGAACGATGTCAATCAATTATTGCACAATGTTCGGGATATTTCAACAATATATCCCCGCCGTCCTTTATTTCCCGGCTCCTCCCTTGCGTTTGGCCAGACGCTGCGCATGGCGCTCCTGGGCCAGCAGCCATTCTGTCCGCTCGGCCTCGGTCCGGGGCTCAAAGCGGGGCACCCCCGTGGGCCGCTCCAGGCCGTCCATGGCCACATAGACGAGATAGGCCCGGTTGATGAGCCGCCTCTCCCCCTCCAGCGTCTCCACGTAGGACTCCACCAGAACCTCCATGGAGGTCCGGCCCGTCCAGGTCACACGGCCCTCCAGAAGAATGGTATCGTTCATATAGGCGGGCCCTAAAAACTCGATGGAGTCGATACAGACAGTCGTCACGTCCCTCTTGGCATAGCGGCGGGCGGTCACGCCCCCCAAAACGTCGATCCAGCTCATCAGCACGCCGCCGAAGAGGCGCTTCATGCCATTGACATGCTGGGACAATACGATCTCAATATGGGTGGTCTTTTCCATGAGGTCATTCCTTTCCGGATGTTTGGATGATTTCTTGTCACTTGCGCCTCCCATTATACCAGCGGCAGAACCAAGGCGCACCCCATAAAATGGCCTGGACGCCGCAAAAAATGTCATGCCCCAATTGGCGGAACGGGAAAAAACGTGTATAATTCAAGTACGCCGCGGACAACTCTTAAAGGGACGGCGATGAACAACAACAAGGGAGTAGACGCAATGCTAACGGTAGAACACTTAACATATAATGTCCCGGAGGAGGGAAAAGAAGCGGAAATTCTCTCCGACGTGAGCTTTTCCCTGGAGGACGGCGAGATGCTGGTCATCACCGGCCCCAACGGCGGAGGGAAATCCACCCTGGCCAAACTGCTCATGGGTATCCTCACCCCCACCTCGGGCCGTATTCTCCTGGACGGCGTGGACGTCACCGCTGCCCCCATCGACGCCCGGGCCAAGGCGGGCATGGGCTTTGCCTTCCAGCAGCCCCCCCGTTTCAAGGGCATGACCGTTCAGCGCCTGCTCTCCCTGGCGGCGGGCAGGGAGCTCTCCTCCAAGGCCTGCTGCGACCTGCTGGCCAGCGTGGGCCTGTGCGCCCGGGAGTATGTCACCCGCGAAGCGGACCAGACCCTCTCCGGCGGTGAGATGAAACGCATCGAGATCGCCACCGTGCTGGCGGGGGAGCATAAGCTCTGCATCTTCGATGAGCCGGAGGCTGGCATCGACCTGTGGAGCTTCTCCATGCTCATCAAACGGTTTGAAAAAATCCACGCCCAGAAAAAGGAGAGTCTCCTTCTGATCTCCCATCAGGAGAAGATCATCCGCATGGCGGATTCCATCATGGTCATCTCGGGAGGCAAGCTGGAGCGCATCGGCAGCCGGGACGAGATCCTGCCCACCCTCTTCCAGGGGGGCGCGGATATCTGCACCTGCCGCCAGAAAGGAGGGGACGAATTCTATGAAGCTTAACGGCGTAACGGATAAAATCCTCAGCATCATTGATTCGCTGGGGTTCAAGCAGGAGGGCGCATTCAACCTGCGCTATAACGGACAGGCCATCTGCCACGGAGACAGCGAGCATATCCGCATCGAAAAGAAGGCCAGCGAGCCCGGCATCAACATCTGCATCAGGGGGGAGACCCGCAAGGAACAGGTCCATATCCCGGTGGTCATGAACGAACCGGGTATGAAGGACGTGGTCTACA
>JAHZEH010000302.1 GCA_019421925.1 Clostridia bacterium | reverse complement strand
GCGCTCGATGACGCCGCCGTTGCAGACAGGCACCATGTCGGTCAGGTCCTCAGTGAAGCAAAAATCAATGTCCTTTTGAAGCCCGATGGAGACGAGCTTGCTGTAGTGCCGGGTGCCCGAGAGCAGGGAGCGGTCCTTGGCGGCGCTCCTGTAGAAGTGCTCGCTCACAACGCCCAGATCGTTGCACTCGACCTCTCCGCCCAATTCCTTAAGCGCTGAGATAATGGCTCCCGCGCAGTAAATGTCGTCGGCGGAAAAGCGCCCCATTGTCCCCGCGCAGACCAGGCAGACGTCCTCCCCCAGCTCCGCGAGCGTCCGGGCCACCGCCCTGCGGTTGATGAGAGCGCCCAAAAGGATTCGGCCCGCGTTGCGCACCGCCTGCAACGCGGAGGTGCCGTTGGTGGTGGTGATGACCACCGACTTGCCCCGTACCTTCTCCGATGTGAATTCCTCGGGGGAATTGCCCAGGTCAAAACCGGGCAGCGGGAGCGCATTGCGCTCGCCCGCAATGACCGATTCCCTGCGGTCCAGCGTGCGCATGACGGTGATCGCGTCGTCCACCTCCGCAACCGGAATCACTTTAAGGGCCCCGTTTACCATGGCGTTGACGATGGTGGTTGTCGCCCGCAGGACGTCGATCACCACCACGCTGCGTTCGCGGATATCCCGCTCTGCAACCTCCTTGTAAACGGCATAGACATCAACCTTCATCTCGCAAATTCCTCCCGAAATCTTTCCAACTTACTGTTGGTCATTATATCACAAAAAATACTGCAATCCTATAGTTTTTGATCGGGCGTCCCCGGGATTTCCCAGCGCCGCCCCCGATTCCATTTGGTTTGCGCTGCCGCCCGGCGCGTGATAAAATAAATTGAATTGCATGGACGGGAACCCGTCCTCTGTTTTCTAAAGGAGAAGCCCATGATCTACCTGTGCGCCACGCCGATCGGCAATCTGGAGGATATCACCCTGCGCGTCGTCCGTATCCTGCGGGAAGCGGACGTAATTTATGCTGAGGACACCCGCCACACTCTGCAGCTCCTCAACCATCTGGGCATCAAAAAACCCCTGGTCTCCTGCCATGAGCACAATGAGCAGCAGCGCGCCCAGGATATCATCGCCGACTCCCGCGCGGGCAGGATGGTCGCCGTGGTCTCAGACGCTGGCATGCCGGGCATCTCCGACCCGGGGGGCGCAGTGGCCCGGGCTGCGGCCCAGGCAGGGGAGCCCTTCACCGTGGCCCCCGGCGCCTCCGCCGCCCTCACCTCCCTCGTGCTCTCCGCCCTCCCCTGCGACCGCTTTGTCTTTGAGGGGTTCCTCCCCCGGGACAAAAAGCCCCGCCGGGCCCGCCTTGAAGCCCTCCGCCGGGAAACCCGCACCGCCATCCTTTACGAGAGCCCCTTCCGCCTCAGGGACACCCTGGAGGAGCTGCTCCGGGAGCTGGGGGACCGCCCCGCCGCCGTCTGCCGGGAGTTGACCAAGTTCTACGAGGAGACCCGCCGGGCCCCCCTCTCCGAGCTTGCCAGCCACTATGAGCAGAACCCGCCCAAGGGGGAATGCGTTCTGGTGCTCTCAGGCGCGCCCCCCCAGGAGTCTCCCGCCCAGTCGGAGGAGGAACAGCTACAGGCCATGCAGGCCCTCATCGACAGGGGCATGAAGCCCAAAGAGGCAGCCAAACAGGCGGCAGCCACTATGACCAGCGCCCAGCTCTATAACCGGTATATGAAACCCCAAAACAACGGGTGATCCCTTTCCCATTCATCAATACGGAGTGAACAAGCATGAACAAAAAGCAGATCTATACCATTGGCTTAACTGTGGACAATGAGTTCGGGGTTCTGACAAGGGTAACCGCCCTCATCCGCCGGGAGGGCTGGAATATCAAAAGCCTGTCGGTGGATGAGACGGAGCGCAGCGATATCTCCCGCATGACCATTGATCTGGAGTGCGCCGAGCACACGGCGGAACAGGTGATCAAACGGTTGTCACGCCTGGCCAGCGTCCGCGCTATCGACGACCTAACCCGCCCGGACGCCTCCAGACCGGTTCCTCCGGCTCTCAAGGAGGCCGGGCCTGCCCCCTCAAAATATGAGCCCACCCGCAAAATCCCGGAAAGGCTCCAGGGCGTCCCCTTCCGGGTGCTGGCCATCAATCCCGGCTCCACCTCCACCAAGGTCGCCGTCTTTGACGGCGACACCCTGCTGCTCGAGGATACCATCCGTCTCTCCCGCCACGAACTGGATCAGTTCGACAAGGTGGCCGACCAGCTCCCCATGCGCCGCCAGCACGTGCTGGACATGCTGGAACGGGGGGGAGTCCCCCTCTCCTCTTTGCACGCGGTGGTGGGCCGGGGCGGCCTGGTGGAGCCCATGGACTCGGGCACCTACTATGTGAGCGAGCGCATGCTCCACGACCTGAAGTTCTCCGTTGCCGCCACCCACGCCTCCTCCCTGGGGGGCATCATCGGCGCGGAAATCGCCCTCCAGGCGGGCATCCCCAGCTTCGTGGTGGACCCGGTGGTGGTGGACGAGCTGGATCAATACGCCAAGCTCACCGGCCTACCCGGTATCGAGCGGCGCTCCGTCTTCCACGCCCTCAACCAGAAAGCGGTCGCCCGGCATGTGGCCGGGGAGATGGGCACCACCTATGAGAACAGCCGCTTTATCATCGCCCACATGGGGGGCGGTATCACCGTCGGAGCCCATCGCTACGGCCGGGTGATCGACGTCAACGACGCCATGGCGGGCG
>JAHZEH010000030.1:12664-13446 GCA_019421925.1 Clostridia bacterium | reverse complement strand
TGCAGGCCAGGGAGGGGGTTGTGAAGTCCCCCCGCACAGTGGTGCAGAGCAGCAGGTCGATCTGGGAGGCCTCCATGCCCGCGTCCTCCAGCGCATTTTGGGCTGCCTCCGCCCCCAGCTCCTCCAGCGTCTGTTCCCCCAGCACCCGCCGCGCCTCAATGCCGGTACGGCTCCGAATCCACTCGTCGCTGGTGTCAACCACCCCGGCGATATCCTCATTGGTCACAACGGTGCGGGGCAGGGCGCTGCCCGTCCCCAGTATCGTTAAGCTCATGCGTTGGCCTCCTCAAATAGTTGGCTATGGGGATTTTACCCTCAGCGGACCAGGGCAAACAGGTTTCCACGGCTTTCCGCCGTCCGGCGCCCTGTCGCAGCCCCTGGAACAGGCCCGCTGGACCTCCGGGTCCGCGTCCCTTGTCCGCAGAGAGCGCCTGGGTTTTACTTCCCGATGACGGGCATCCCCCGCATCTCCTCCACCTTCCGGTGGAAAAAGGAGTTGAGGGAGTGGATGCCCCGCAGGAGGGCGTCCTTGTCCTCCTCGTGGATTTCCCGTAAAATGCCGCGCACCATCTGCCGGTGGAAGTACTGGTGCACAGCGTCGGCGCGCACACCCTCCCGGGTGGCCTTGACGAACACCATGCGCCCGTCCTCCCGGCTGCGCACCTTCTCCACATAGCCCTTCTTGACCAGCTTATTGATGGCGATCGTCACGGAGGGCAGGGACAAATCCTGCTTCTGGGCGATCTCGCTGATGCTCTTGCCCCGCTCCTTGTCCTTGGCAA
>JAHZEH010000030.1:5837-12649 GCA_019421925.1 Clostridia bacterium | reverse complement strand
TCCAGCCGCCCGGCCTTCTTGAGCATCTCCTCCTCCACTTTGATAATCGCGTGGTAGGTATCCACCAGCAGTTCGTTGAGCGAATCCGCATAAGCATCCATAATTCCAAGCACCACCAATTAGTTTGTCTAACAAATTATATGCCTGGATTTGTCATCTGTCAAGGCGGCGGTCAAATGGTGCAAAAATCCGCCCCGGTTCGGCAGAAAAGGCAGGGCTTTCAACAGCCCTGCCCTTTCAAAGAAGTCCTATCTTCCCCCCAGGTACGCCGCCCGCACCTTGGGATCGTTCGCCAGGTTTTCGCCCGTATCCGCGAGGACGATGCGCCCCGTCTCGAGGACATAGCCCCGGTCTGAGATGGAGAGCGCCATACGGGCGTTTTGTTCCACCAGCAGGATGGTCGCGCCCATCTCCCTGTTGATTCTGCGGATGAGGGAGAAAATGCTGCTGACAATGATGGGAGCGAGCCCCAGGGAGGGTTCGTCCAGCATGAGCAGTTTGGGGAAGGACATCAGCGCCCGGGCCACAGCCAGCATCTGCTGTTCGCCCCCCGAGAGGGTGCCCGCCATCTGCCTGCGCCGCTCGGCCAGAATGGGGAAGAGCTCATAGGCCTGCTCATACCCCCTGGCCAGGTCCCCCTTGTTTTTGAGGGTATAGGCCCCCAGCTTGAGATTGACCTCCACGGAGAGGTTGGGGAATACCTGCCGTCCCTCAGGAGAGAGCGCCATCCCCCTGCGCACCTTGTCCGCCGAGTCCAGAGCGGTGATGTTCTCCCCTCCGAACCAGAGCTCCCCCGAGGCGATCGGTACCAGGCCGGCAATGCTGCCCAATGTGGTGCTCTTCCCCGCGCCGTTGGAGCCTATCAGGGTGACGATCTCCCCCTGCTCCACGGAGAAACTGATGCCCTTGACCGCCTTGATAGCGCCGTAGTTGACGTACAGATCCCTGACTTCCAGAAACGCCATAGCTCAGCCCTCCTCCTTTCCCAGATAGGCGTCGATGACCAGCTCGTTGGCCTGGACCTCCTCCGGGGTGCCCGAGGCGATGAGCATACCGTGATCCAGCACATAGATTCTCTCGCACAGGCGCATCACCAGCCCCATATCGTGCTCGATGAGCACAATGGTATAGCCCATGTCCTTGAGCTGGCGGATGAAGCTGAGCAGGTCCTCCGTCTCCTGTTCATTCATGCCTGCGGCGGGCTCGTCAAAGAGCAGCACCTTGGGGTTGGCCGCCATGGCCCGGGCGATCTCCAGCCGCCGCTGGAGGCCGTAGGGCAGGCTGTTGGCGTAGTGATAGCGGTAGTCGTACAGGCCGGTCTGGCGCAGGATCTCCTCCGCCCGGGCCAGGCCCTCCCTCTCCTCCCTGCGGTGGCGGGGCAGCTTAAGAATGGAGCTGACCACCCCAGCCTTTGTCTGGGTATGCAGGCCCACCATGACATTGTCAATGGCCATCAGGTTGTTGAACAGGCGGATGTTCTGGAAGGTGCGCGCCATGCCCCTGGCCGTGATCTGATGGGGTTTCAGGCCGTTGAGCCTCTCGCCGTCAAAGGTGATAACGCCGGAGGTTGGGGTATACATGCCGGTAATGTCGTTAAACAGGGTGGTCTTTCCCGCGCCGTTGGGGCCGATGATGCCCACAATTTCGCCGGGATACACCTCAAAGCTCACGTCGCTCACCGCCACCAGGCCGGAGAAGGTCTGGGTGACGTGTTCGCCCTTCAAAATAGGTTCGCTCATTCGCTCTGTCCCCTTTCCACAGGAATCGGCCCTTCCTCCTCCATGCGCTTCTGGGCCCGCTCAAACAGGCGGATCTGACGCAGGCTGAACCCGCCCAGGATACCGTCCGGCTTGAACATAATCATGAGCACCAGCGCCACGCCGTAAAACACCTGGCGGTAGCTGGTCAGGAAGCGGAGCACCTCGGGCAGGATGATAAAGAACACCGAGCCGATGATACTGCCCGGGATGGACCCAAGCCCCCCCATAATGGTCATGGACAGGATCTGAATGGATTGATTGTAGCTGAAGTTGGTGGAGTCGATGTAGTTGACATAGGAGCCGTAGAAAGCCCCGGCCAGACCCGCAACCGCCGCGGCGATGGCAAAGGCCAGGAGCTTATAGCGAAAAACGTTGACACCCATGGCCTCTGCCGCCACCTCATCCCCCTTGATGGCGGAGAAGGCCCGGCCTGACCGGGAGGCCAGGATATTTTTGATGACGATGATCGTCAGCACCACCAGCACCAGAATCAGATAATACTTCATCCGGGGGGTCTTGAAGGTGATTCCGAAGATCTCCGGCGAGGGAATATTCTTGAGGCCGAAGGGGCCGCCTGTCAGCTCCGTCCAGTTGAGCTCCACAATGCGCAGAATCTCACAGAATCCCAGCGTGACGATGGAGAGGTAGTTTCCCTTGAGCCGAAGGGTGGGCAGGCCGATCAGAAGGCCGAAGCAGAAAGCGATGGCCATAGCCAGTATTGTGGCGGGCAGAAAGGTCAGCCCCAGCTTGGTTGCAAGGATGGAATACGCGTAGGCGCCGATGCCGTAGAAGCCCGCCTGCCCCAACACCACAATGCCCGTATAGCCCGTGACAAAGTTGAGGCTGAGGGAGAGCAGGGAGTAGAGCAGGCAGAGGATGCCCACGTTGAGGACATAGTTCTTGCTGGAGAGCATGGGGAAAACAACGGCAATCAGCAGCGCCGCCAGCGTGACATACTTCTCATACTTGGCCCAGGCGCTCAGGATTTTTTTGAACATACCCACTTCCCCCCTCTCATACCTTTGTGGTGATCTTCTGTCCGAACAGGCCGCTGGGCTTGAGCACCAGCACCAGGATCAGCACGATGAAGGCGATGGCGTCCCGGTAGCCCGCGCTGATGTAGCTGGCCACAAAGGTCTCCAGCAGGCCGATCACCAGCCCGCCCACCATGGAGCCGTGCAGGGAGCCGATCCCCCCCAGCACCGCCGCGGCAAAGGTCTTGATGCCGATGGCAAAGCTCATGCCCGTGTCCACCGCGCCGTAGTACATGCCGATCATGGCGCCGGACAGGGCGGCGCACACCGTGCCCACAAAGAAGGTGAGGGTGATGATGCCATTGACCTTGATACCCATGAGCTGGGCCGCCTTGGCGTTCTGGGAGATGGCGCGCATAGCCTCCCCCGCCTTGGTACGGTAGGTCAGAATGGAGAGCAGGATCATCATGACCAGAGAGGTGGCCAGGATGATGATTTGGAGCGGGTCGATGACCACATCCCCGATGGTGAAGGTCTGAAAGTTGAATACCTGGGGCACCGCAATGCTCTGGGAGCCAAAGGCCAGCATCTCCACGTTGATGATAATGGTGGAATAACCCACGGTACAGATAAGGGCGGCGATGCCCGAGGCCCCTTTCTTTCGGATGGGCCGCAGGGACAGGCGGTCCATAAGCACCGCACCCAGGCCGCAGAGTCCCACGGCCAGAACGAGCGACGGCCAGAAGGACAGGCCGAGCTCCCCGAAAAAGAGGATGAGCAGGTACGCGCCGCCCACCATGAAGGCGTTGTTTGCAAAGTTGATGAGTCCCAGCACGCCGTAGACCATGCTATAGCCCACGGCCACCAGGGAATAGATGCTGCCAATGGCCAGGCCGTTGACAACCTGCTGAAAAAACATCCGGTTTCCCCCTCGCCAAACCTATAGAATCAACGCAAAGTGCGGCGACATGGCCGCCGCACTTTACCAATATGAGATTCGAGGTTCTTTCAATTATTCCTTCGTCCAAACCACGAATTTGCCGTCCTTGACCACAACAGGAGTGAAGGGCTTATCCATGTCGCCGTTCTCCAGCATGGTGATCTTGGTCTGCAGGCCCTGGAAATCCTTGATCTTGTGCATCTCCTCAACAAACTTCTCGCGGTCCGCCCCGGAGTTCCTCAGGGCCTCGAACATGACGAGGATCAGATCGGTGGTGTTGAAGGCGTGGGTATCGACCTTGGTGCCAAAGCGCTCCTCAAAATTCTTGCGGAACTCCTCAAAGCGGTCGGTATTGCCGGTCTCGGCAAAGTAGCCAAGCAGAATCTGGCCTTCGGCGTTCTCGCCCACGATATCCAGATACTCCTGCATCTGCAGGGAGTTGTTGGTGATGAGGGGCTTGTCGATGCCCAGCTTGCGCATCTGGTTGACGATAAGGGAGGCCTCGGTGATATGCCCGGCCAGGAAGAACACCTCGTATTCGCTGTCGTGCTCCTTAAACTTGGAAAGCGAGGGCGTGAAATCCTTGGTGCCCAGGGGGAACATATCGGAGTACACCACTTTGCCGCCCAGCTTGCCGAACTCCTCAATAAAGGAGTCGTATACGGCCACGCCCCAGTCGCTCTGGACATAGTACATGGCCACCTTGGTCACACCCATCTTGTTGACCAGGAAGTCGGCGTATGCGGTCATCATCTGCACCTGGGTGGAGTCGCCGCGGAAGAAGCGGCCCTCGCCCATGCCCGACCAGTCGGGATGGGACACGGAGCCGGAGCAGACGGGGATCTTGGCGTCGATGAGCGTCTGGGCGCAGGCCATGGCGGAGGTGGTGGAGAAGGGCCCGAAGATGGCCGTGATGGAGTCGTCGTCCGCCACCTTGCTGGCCAGGGAGACCGTCTCATTGGGGTCGGACTTGTCGTCGTTCCATTCCACAACCACCTGCTTGCCGTTGATGCCGCCCTCGGCGTTGACCTGATCCACGGCCAGGGTGATGGCGTTCTTCTGGGTGGTGCCGTAGAGGGTGTTGTCCCCCGTCAGCGGACCTATGTAGGCGATTTTGATGACGTCGCTTTCGGCGGCGGGCGCGTCCGCCTCTCCGCCGCCGCAGCCCGCCAGGGCGAGCGCCGCAAACGCCAAGCAGAGTGCCAGAGCCAATACCTTCTTCATTTTACGCATGATGATACCCTCTCTTTTACGAATTGAAAATTCCTGCGGGGAACTGGAAGCGCGGACATCGGCAACATCGCTCGTGGTTCAAACTTCTTGCCATCATTGACATCCCTCCTCCTGGTTTCATATATTAATCCTATTTATTCGATAGGAATAATAGCAGTTTTCTCTCCGCCCGTCAAGGTATTGTGCTTTTGCATTGAACTGTATGTAGGCCGGTACAGAACTGAAAACTAATTGACTTTCCCCGGATTTGCAGGTACGCTTATTTCATCTTTCGCTTTTTCTATCATACGTGGAATGAGGAGGAATTGCAACCATGAGTCAGAAAGAGATTCAAAATTTTATGGATAGCCAGAAACTGGACCAGCCCGTCAGTCCCGAGGAATACAAAGCCGCTGTCAAATCCTGCTATATGGACCGGGCGCGCCAGGTTTATTTCATCTGGAAGGCGCTGGAGAGGCTCTATCCCGAAGTGGACGCCAAGAGAGTCATCCGGGAGGGCTCCTGGGACTTCGGCCTCTACCAGGGCAAAAAGATCGCTGAGAAGTACGGCCCGGACAACATTGGCCCCTCTGAGGCCGTGCTCGGCCAGACCTCCAAGGGCGGCCTCATGGTCTTTGAGCAGGAGATCACCGAGCTGGGAGAGAACAAAGCCGTCAAACTCTTCCACGCTTGTCCCCATGTGGAGGCACTCCAGGAGCTGGGGGCCACCCCCGAGGAGATCCGTGCCTTTTGCCGGGAGATGATCGGCGCCTGCGACTACGCCATAGTTCATCCCTTCCCCCACTGCGAAATCGACTTCCCCACCACCGTGGCCGACGGCGAGGGCCAGCCCTGCGCCATGACCATCACCCGGACGGAAAAATAGGTCCCATAAAAAATGCAGCCCTCTGCAAAAGAGGGCTGCATTTTTTTAGAGAAGTGGGACGCCCATTACTGTTCCGTCCCCTCCGCTCCTTCGGCCACGTCCTCAACGTCGAGAACGATATCCTCCGCCGGCGCCTGTTCCTCCTCGGGGATGACAGGCGCTTGGGCTTCTGCCTGGTCCTCGGGTTCCTGCACCGGCGCAGCCGTCTCTGCCCAGCGCCTGCCCCACAGGAAGCGGTCGTGGTAGCTGCCCGTCAGGGTGGAAATGGTGACCCCCTTGGCCGAACCGGAGGAACTGTGAATGAAGCGGCCGTTGCCCAGATACAGGCCCACATGGCCGATGCCCTTGAGGCTGGTATTGGTGAAGATGAGCAGGTCGCCCCTCTGGAGGTTGTTGAGATCCACCTTCTCCCAGGCGTCGTTGTTGCCCTGGGACTTGCTGGAACCCGAGCAGCTCACGCCCACATGCTTGAGCACATAATAAGTAAAGCCCGAGCAGTCAAAGGTATTGGGGCCTTTGCCGCCGCTGACATATCTCTTTCCGAGCTGCTGGCCCGCAAAGCTGATGGCCTCCTCGATGATGGCGTTGCCGCCCGGCTCGCCCAGATCGGCGTCCGCCCACTTGGCCTCGTCCCACTCGATCTCCTCCTGCTCCTTGGCCGTAATAGCAGTGGTCGTAGCTGCGCTGGCCGCCTTCTTGGCATCCGTGGAGAAAAGGAGGTTGAATGTCTTTTTGCCTACTACGCCATCCTGACTCAGTCCATTGTTCTTCTGGAAGGCCTTGACGGCCTTCTCCGTGACCTCGCCAAAAAAGCTGGTGGCGTCCTCTTTGAAATAGCCCAGCTCTTTGAGCCTGATCTGCACCTTTTTAACGTCGCTCCCCTTGCTCTCCAGTCGGAGGGAGTCAAAGGAATCGGAAGCCTTCTCGTTGGTCGCGCCGCTGTACACATCGCGGCTGCTGGGAATGGCCTCATAATTTTTTCCGTAGATCTTCTTCTGCGTCTCGATTCCCGCAATCCCGTCCGCCTCCAGATCATTTCT
>JAHZEH010000030.1:0-5827 GCA_019421925.1 Clostridia bacterium | reverse complement strand
GGGCGTCAAAGGTCGCATCCCCGAAATACCCGGTGGGCTCCTCCTTGAGATATCCCCGGGCATAGAGCTCCTTTTGCAGGCGCAGCACGTAGGCGTCCCTGTCGCCGTACATGATCACCTGGTACCGCTCCACAGCCAGAGCAGAAGTAGCGCACACCAATATCAAAGCTGTCAGCAAAGCCAGGGGCAGCCAACGTTTCAGCACCTTCATCTATCATTCATCTCCCATTGCAGTTCAAAGTATGGAATCATTGTATGTTTTTTCCTGTAAATCCGTCAAGAAGAGCACCTGTCTGTTTACATTATATTCACACTATTCACCTGTCGTTCAGCATGCCCAGGCTGTCGGATTGGGCGTTGCGGCGCACGGGCAGGCGTAGTAAAATAGAAACAAAACCCATCAATATATAGGGAGGAACCCCGGCATGAAACTCGATTTCCGCAGCGACACCCTCACCCTTCCCACCGACGAGATGCGCCAGGCAATGGCCAGCGCAGAGGTGGGCGACGACGTCTACGGCGAGGACCCCACCCTCATCCGCCTGCAGGAGATGGCCGCCCGGATCATGGGCAAGGAGGACGCCCTCTTTGTGCCCAGCGGCACCATGGGAAACCTTCTGGGCATTCTGACCAACACCCATGGCACCCGCTGCGCCGAAATCATCTGCGAGGCGAGCAGCCATATCCGTCTCAATGAGGTTGCGGGCTGCGCCACCGTCGCTGGCATGCAGATCTGCCCCATTCAGGGCGTGCGCGGCGCCATGGACCCCGAGGAGGTGCGCGCCGCGATCCGCGACGACAACATCCATCACCCCTCCACCGCCCTCATCTGCCTGGAGAACACCCATAACTTCGCAGGGGGCTGCGTTATCCCCCTGGACAACATGAAGGCCATCTATGCCATTGCACAGGAGCATGGCATCCCCGTCCATGTGGATGGCGCCCGCGTCTTCAACGCCGCCACCGCCCTGGGGGTGCCCGTCTCACAGATCGCCCAGTATTGCGATTCCATCACCTTCTGCCTGTCCAAGGGCCTGTCTGCTCCCGTGGGCGCCGTGCTGTGCGGTACCAAGGCCTTTATCGCCCTGGCACGCCGCTACCGCAAGATGCTGGGCGGCGGCATGCGCCAGGCGGGTGTTCTGGCCGCGGCGGGCATCGTTGCGCTGACCAGTATGGTGGACCGCCTCAAGGAGGACCACGCCAACGCCCGCGCCCTGGCCGAGGGAATCGCCGCCCTGCCCGGCCTGTCCATCGACCTGTCCGGAGTTCAGAGCAACATTGTTATCTTCGACGTGTCTGGCACAGGCATGAACGCCGACCAGTTTGTGGACGTCCTGGGCGGACGGGACGTGCTCGTCTCCTCCGTGGGCCCCATGGCCGTGCGCTTTGTCTGCCACAGGCATGTAAACAGCGGCGACGTGAAAGCCGCTCTGGCTGTTATGAAGGATATACTGGAGGCATAACCCCGCAAAACCTCCCCCGGGGATGATCGGGGGCTGCATTCTTCCGACAACTATGCATATGCCCCGGCGACGCAGGTGTCGCCGGGGCATATGTGCTTCGGAACGGCTCCGTCCCTTCGGCCGGATTCCATAATCCCCCCTCTGCCGGGAATTCCCGTTTTCAGAGATAGGCTGAAATTGAAAACAGCGGCGGCGCCATTTCGGTACCCTGTGATCCCCCGCGCTTCTGCGCGGGGGATTTGCGCATCCCGGGCAGAGGGCAACGCGCCCTCTGCGGCCGGCCTGGATTCCCGTCAACTCCCCAGCCTTCCCCTCATGTAGGACAGGAAACGCCCAATTCCCTCTGTCCTGTGGGCGTCCCGCCGGATAACGATGCACTCCGACACCTCCACCGCATCCATGTCGTCCAGCTCCACCCGCACAATATCCGGATAGTTCTGATAGAACCGGCCCGCGTGGAAGCTCACAGCCGCCCCGCGGGAGACCAGCCCCATAGTCAGGGGCCTGTCCGCCGGATCGAGAAGATACTGAGGCGCAGCGCCTACCTCCGACATGCTGGCCCGCAGCCGGTGCTGATGCCCCAGATCGGAGGGGATGTTGACAATAGGATAGCGGGACAGCTCTCCCATGCCGACGGATTTTCTCCCGGCCAGAGGGTGGTTCCTGCCCACAATGAGAAAGAGCTTGGTCTTCCTCTCATACAGCGTCTCAAAGATGTCGCCGTCATAGGGCCGGGTACACAGCCATATTTTAATGGAGCTCTCCCCCATGGCCTCCATCAGCCGGTCCCTGTGGAAGCTCTTGATACTGGTTCGGATATCCGGATTCTCCGTGATAAAGTCAGTCAGAAAATTCTCGGGCAGGGTGTCGCAAAAGCCGCTCTGCACCCCGATGGAGAGGGCAAAATCTGCCCGCTCCCGCATGGACTCGATCATATCCATGATCCGGTTATGCTGGGTGAGATAGGGCTCAATCTGGTTTTTGAGGGCCACGCCATACTCCGTCAGCATGAGCCCCATGGGTGTGTTTTCGAACAGGGGGACCCCCAGCTCATCCTCCAGCCTATGGATGGCCTTATTGATGCCCTGGGGGGAGATGTAGGGTTTTTCGGCCGCCTTGGTAAAGCCCCCCTCGTCGCATACCGTCTTAAAATACAGAAGCTGCCGGTTGTCCATAGTCCTCCACCCCTTCCATTTTATTTATCCTACCACCCCTCGCCTTCCGGGCGCAACATTTCCCCTTCAACCAAAGATTGATCGTCTGAAACTCCCTGTTTATTTATCCTCAAACACCTCCCCCTTCTAATGGAAATGGGTCCCTGACGCCCAGCAATCCATACAATCTGGAGGGAAAACACATGAAGAAGAGCACCCGACTCCTGCGGGCCGCCCTGAGTTTGCTGCTTGCCGCGGCATTCCTCTGCGCCTGCTCACCCCAGACCGCAGCCCCGGCCGCCGGAACGCCTACGGCCTCGCCCGTGCTCCAGGAGGCCCAGCCCCGGAGCGCAACGGCCACATCCCAGGGCTTTGGCGGAAGCGTCACTGTCACCGTGACCGCCCTGGACGGCCGGATCACCGCGGTCACCGCCGAGGGCCCCGACGAAACCGCGGGCATCGGCAGCCGCGCCATTGAGGAGCTGCCCGCCCGTATGGTCGAAGCAGGCAGCGTTGAAGTGGACAGCGTCTCCGGAGCCACCTTCTCCTCGGAGGCAGTCCTCTCCGCCGCACGGTCCGCCTATGGAGAGCTCACCGGCCAGAAAACCGCCGCTGTCCGCATGGCCCCCGGAACCTACAACGGCAGCGCCGCCGGTTTCCGCACCGCCTGGACCATCGACGCCGCCGTCACGGCCAGCGAGACAGAGATTCTCTCCATCGAGATCGCCGGGGACAGCGCCGACACCGTGGGCGTATTCCCCAGCGCGGTCAACCTGCTGGTTCCCCGCATCATCGAACATCAGTCGGTAGCGGTGGACGCCATCACTGGGGCGACCGCCTCCAGCAACGGGATCAAGGGCGCCGTCACTGAGGCTCTCAAGGCTGCGCTGAAAGCGGGCGGCTCGGATGAAAGCGCCATTGACGCCTTCCGCACCGTCCCCGAGAAGAGCACCGATGTTCAGACCATCGAGACCGGCGTCCTGGTCGTCGGCATGGGCGGCGCCGGCACCATGGCCGCCCTGCGGGCCGCTGAGGCCATGTATGCCCAGGACCCGGCTTCGGTGAACGTGCTGGCCATCGACAAGGCGGGACGGTATGGCGGCACCTCCTCCCTCACCGCCGATTTTTTTGCCATCAATCCCGAACAGTACAAAAAGGAGCACAACGGCGGCGCTGACTACGTGGACAAGGCCGCCCTGCGGGCCGACTGGCTGTCCTACACCCAGGGCGACGCCAAAGAGGCGCTGGTTGACCTCCTGCTGGACAACTCGGGCAGCACCCTGGACTGGATGGTCTATGAGCACGGCCTGCAGCTGGCGCCTCCCAGCGGCGGCCTGGCCGAGGGGGACGATATGGTCGTCAAGTTTCAGTACGCCCCCAATGACCAGGGGCTGACCGTGCGCCGGACCGCCAACCTGGCCTTCTATGACGGCTGCATCGAGAGCTATACCGGCCTCGGCGGCAAGTACCTGCTGGAGACCGAGGGATATGAGCTCCTCTACGACAGCGCAGCCAATAAAATCAAAGGCGTCAAGGCCCGCAATGCCGACGGGACGGAATATGAGATCCACGCCCGCGCGGTCATCCTGGCCACCGGCGGCTTTGCAGGGAACGCCGCAATGGAGGAGCAATACCTGAGCAACGACTATTTCCCGCTCAAAGGGAGTTGGAGCCAGGTGGGCATGACCCAGTGCACCGGCGAGATGATCCAATCCGCCATTGACATCGGGGCCAATACCTTCAATATCGGCATGTCGCCTATGGTCCATATGGCCGGTTCCGCCGGTTTCCTCACACAGTTTGAGTACCACATCACCGACGCCATCCAATCCTCCACCAACAGAAACATGGTCTGGACCGAGGGCGATCTGCCCATGTATCTGGGGATTGCGGGCAACTCACTGGCCGTGGACAGCAATGGCAAACGTTTCGCCAGCGAGACCGGCGTGGCTATGCTCGACCCCTGGAAAGCCGGACCTACCTATTACAGCATCTACTCCTCAGAGCAGATCGGCGAAGTGGCCCGAAACGGCCTGAAATATCCCTGCACCGGCCCAGCTTCCATCAATCTGGGCGCATGCGGCGCTATCCCGAATAACACGCCTCTCCCCAACGCTGTCCAGGTGCTGGATGCGGCGGTGGAGGCGGGCTTTGCCGCCAAGGCGGATACCCTCTCCGAGCTGGCCTCTCTCCTTGGCATGGGTTCCCTGGAGGAGACTGTCGCCGCCTATAACGGGTATTGTGAGACCGGTGTGGACGAGGAGTTCGGCAAGCCCGCCGAATACCTTGACCCCATCGGCAGCGGGCCTTACTACGCCATCACCATGCGCTCCTACTGCTACAGCACCTGCGGCGCACTGGATGTGGACGAGGAGCTGCGCGTGCTCAGGACGGACGGCCAGCCCATCGGCGGCCTGTACGCCGCCGGCCTGGACTCCATGGGCGTGCTCTTCACCGACAAGAACTGTTATGTCACCTATGGCGGCGTCGCGCAGGGCTGGGCCTATACCTCCGGCCGTCTGGCGGGAGAAAGGGCGGCCAGCTCCCTCCAATAACACCGGGCCTCAAAAAAAGGCGGACCTCTCAGGTCCGTCTTTTCCTTATTATATTATTATATTGAGCGGGATGCCCTCGCTGTCTTATCTCCCCTATTCCTGGATTCCGGGGATCTTGGGCAGCTTGCTGAGGCTCTTTTGCAGGTCCTCATCCGTGGGGATATAGTCGGTCATTTTGCCGCTCTGATAGGCCAGATAGGCCGTCATATCAAAGTAGCCTGTGCCCGTCAGGCCAAAGAGGATGGTTTTGGCCTCTCCAGATTCCCTGCATCTGACCGCCTCGTCAATGGCGGCGCGAATAGCATGGGAGGACTCGGGGGCGGGCAGGATGGTCTCGTACTTGGCGAACATCGTGGCCGCCTCAAACACCCTGGTCTGCTCCACCGCCACCGCCTCCATATAGCCGTCGTGGTACAGCTTGGAGAGGATGGGGGACATGCCGTGATAGCGCAGGCCGCCGGCATGGTTGGGAGAGGGCTTGAACTCACAGCCCAGCGTATACATCCGGGCCATGGGGGTGATCTTTCCCGTGTCGCAGAAATCGTAGGCATAGCGTCCGCGGGTCAGTGAGGGACAGGAGGCGGGTTCCACCGCTACGATGCTTGGGTTGGCCCTGCCCAGCAGCTTATCCTGTATATTGGGGGCGATGAGGCCG
>JAHZEH010000003.1:26205-27882 GCA_019421925.1 Clostridia bacterium | reverse complement strand
TGGCGGCGCCGTCCACCAGTGCGGCGTCTGTGGTGCTGCTATAGGTCACGTCGCCCAAAGTGGAGCCCACCTCCTGGCCTGCCACCTGTCCGTCGCTCCAGTAGATGCCGAAGCTGCCGTTTTCCCTGACGATGGACCAGCCGCTGTTCGACATGTCGACGCCGTAGCTGCTCTGGAGGACGTCGTTGACCTTCCAGCCGAAGTTGGGGCCGGTGGAATCCAGGGTGGAGTCGGCGGCGGAGCTGCTGGGGCGCTGGAAGTAGTTATAGGTGACAGAGCCCTGGGTGTTCAGTTCAATTTTGAGGGCATTGATACCTGCGGAGGCATTGGCCGTGGCGGCGAGGGCGGACATGCTTCCCGCGAAGCAGAATAGGGAGGCGGCGAGAGAGACGGCGATCCTGCGGAACTTCATATTGGTATCCTCCTGAAAGAAAGTGTTCTTATGGGAAGCGGTGAGGCCGCTTGCTTTCATCTGACAAAGCCATTGTAGCAGTGGGGAGTCGCAGCAAGGTCACATATCACAAAAATCAAAGAAAATAATAAATATTTTATGATGCGTGACCCAAACGGCAAAATAGGGGACCGGCGGAATTCTCCGCCGGTCCCCTATTTGCTGCTTTAGAGGATGAAACAGTGGGGCTAGTCCCCCATGATGAGTTTTCCAATGTTGTGTGTGTCCTTAAAAGCGTTGCCTATGCCGCCGGTAGTGGTTACGTCGCCGCCTGCATACAGGCCCTCTATGACGCTCCCATCCTCCCGGAGGAGGCGGTCATTCTCATCAATGGTGAGACCGCCCATCGTGGTATGCACGGCAATCGTGCGGCGGGAGGCGTAGAAGGGGCCCTCTTTGACTGCGAGGCGCTCCTCAAAGAGCTTGCGCCCAAATGCGGGGTCCTCGAATTTCGTCCAAAATAAACTCAGCGGCCTGCGTATTGGTCACAATTCCGGTTGTATAACTGTTTTGCTCAATGACCGCTGGAAGAAGTGAGCGCAGTATCCCTGTCCCTGCTCGCAGCCCCCGATGGAGACCCGCCGGGGCCGGGGGAAACCCATGATGGCCACAGGAGTTGTCCACTGGGCGCCCAGGGAGGTGAACCAGTCGTACGTTATAATTCCCCAAAGGACATTGTGGATTCCCTCTCTGCCCGGGTCTACGGCTCAGATTGCCGGAGGCATCCGCTCCGTTATGGCCGATGAATCCCTCAACGCCCTCGGGCGGTTCAGGAGGCTGATCCATGTGTATGCCCAGGACCTGGCCCGCAACAGCCATATTGTCCTGTTTACTTATTCCGACGAGAATATTTTTCACCGCAAGGAACTGGATGAGCGGAATATCCGCCTCTCCCCCCATTATGCCAGGATTATCCGCCAGGGCATTGAGGAGGGCGTCTTTGCCTGCGAGTATCCGGAGGAATTGGGAGAGCTGATCGTTATCCTGGTGGAGCACTGCCTCAATTTTTTGTGCAGGGGGATTTTACCGCCAATTTCCTCATCAGGCTCATAGCAGCTGAATGGCTGTTGGAGGATACGCTGCACGCCCAGCCGGGGAGCTTTTCCATGGGATTGTGTTGGAGTTTTCGGGGGGGGGGGGGGGGGGGGGGGGGGGGAAAAAAAAAAAAAAAAATTGCGGGCCGGCTTGCTTAAACCCACGACCCCTGTAAATATGGAAAGCAGAGA
>JAHZEH010000003.1:24366-26195 GCA_019421925.1 Clostridia bacterium | reverse complement strand
GGGGGGGGGGGGGGGTGGGGGGGGGGGGGGGGGGGGGGGGGGGGGGGGGGGGGCCGCGAGGAGATAAGCTGATTGCGCAATGCCGGGCCGGGTTGCTATAATGAAGCGACCTATTAAATATGGAAAGGAAGAATGCGCATGGCTCTCGATCGGATGGAAATGGCGCGGCGGCTTGCCGGAGCGATCCGCTGCCGGACAGTCTCCCATGAGGTGGAGAGGGAGAATGACTGGGGGGAATTTGAGCGCCTGCACCTCTTCCTTCGGGAGGAATATCCTCTTTGCCACCGGGTGATGGAGCAGGAGAAGGTGCTTGGCCACTCCCTGCTCTTCCGGTGGCCCGGCCGCCGGCCCGGCGGGGAGGGCGTGCTCTTCCTGGCTCATCAGGATGTGGTCGAGGCGCAGGGGAAGTGGGAGCATCCCCCCTTTGACGGGATCATTGAGGGGGGATACGTCTGGGGACGGGGGGCGCTGGATATGAAAAGCCAGCTCATTGCCCTTTTCGAGGCGGCCGAGATCCTGTGCAGGAGGGGATTTATCCCGGCGCGGGACATATATTTTGCCTTTAGTCACGATGAGGAGCTGGCCAATGACCAGGGGGCGCTGGAGACGGCCCGGCTGCTTGAGAGCCGGGGCGTGCGGCTGCGCTTTGCCCTGGACGAGGGGACCTGCTGCTTCCTGGAGGGCGCGCCCTACGGCGTAGCGGGGACCATCGCCACTGTGGGGGTGTGCGAGAAGGGATACGGCGTTCTGACCGTTCGGGCATCCGGGGAGGGGGGACACGCCTCAACGCCCCCGGCGAGCACGGCTCTGGGCAAAGTGGCAGGGGCTGCCGCCCGCATTGAGGCCAGAGGGGCAGCTCCCCGCCTGACTGGTCCGGCCCGGGCCTTCTTCGAGGCCCTGCTCCCCCATATGGACAGGGAGCATGCCGCTCTGTTCTCCGATATGGAGGGGAGGGAGGGGGAGATCTGCGCACGGCTGGCGGGGGACCGCAGGACCAACGCTCTCACCCGCTCTACCCTGGCCCTCACCATGGCGGGGGGATCGCCTGCCCACAATATCCTCCCCGTCACGGCCTGGGCCCGCTTCAACGCCCGCATCGCCCCCTGGGACGACCCGAAGGAGCTGTTGAGCCGGGCCAGTGAGTCGGCTGGGGAGGAGGTTACGGTGGAGTGGGAGTCCCTGAACCCTCCCACACCCGTCTCCCCGGTGGACGAGGAGTACCGAATCCTGGAGGGGGCGGTGAAACGGGCCTTTCCGGGGATGGTCTGCGCCCCCACGATGCTGCTGGTGGCCACCGATTCCCATCACTACTATCCTATATGCCGCCATATCTACCGCTTCTCCCCCTTTCGCTCCTACCAGGCGGACAGCCATACCATCCATGCCCCTAATGAGCGCATCGAGATCGACAGCCTCCTGAAGGGCGGGGAATTCTTCCTCGATCTGATGGAGCGGCTGGCAGGGGAGTGACAGGGAACTTCGGTTTTATTTATTTTCCTCAATTTGGATTCCGTGACCGATATGTGACCGAAAGGTGTTACCATATGGGCGTTGTCGGGGGAAAACCCCGGCGCAAGGAATGGAAATAATGAAAGTTGAGGATATAGAAACCATGAAAAAGTTTTTGACCGCTCTTCTCTGCCTGGCCACTCTCTTCAGCCTGGTTTTCGCAGGAACTGCTTTTGCTGAGACTGGCTGCTATTTCTGCGACAACGGCAAGGACTGCGAGAGGCACTGCATCGCCTGCCCCAGCGACCCCACCGGCAAGTGCCCTGCGCACTGCTACTTCTGCAAGAACGGTCTGAGCTGCGAGAGGCACTGCGCCGCCT
>JAHZEH010000003.1:0-24266 GCA_019421925.1 Clostridia bacterium | reverse complement strand
GCCCCAGCGACCCCACCGGCAAGTGCCCCGCGCACTGCTACTTCTGCAAGAACGGTCTGAGCTGCGAGAGGCACTGCGCCGCCTGCCCCAGCGACCCCACCGGCAAGTGCCCCGCGCACTGCTACTTCTGCAAGAACGGCCTGGACTGCGAGAAGCACTGCGCTGACTGCAAAGCCCAGGGCCAGACCTGTGTCCTTCACTGCTATTTCTGCAAAAACAGCCTGGCCTGCTCCCGCCACGGCGAGGGCGGAGATCATGAGGAGCCCCCTGTTATTGATCCCGTCGGGCCCGAGAACTCTGTTGAGGCTGTCTCCTATCCCCCCGTCGTGCTGCGCGGCCCTGTGACTGAGACCATCGAGGACGGGGAAACCCCTCTTGTGAGCGAACCTGAGATGGAGGAGTTTGAGGAGGAGGAAGTCCCCATGGCAGCCACCCCTGAGGTGGAGGAGACGGAGGAGGAGCCCCTGGAAGAGGAGGACGCGGACGTCATCGCCGTGCCCAAGACAGGCGAGGGCAAAACGTTCCCCATTCTGCTTGCGCTCTCCGCGCTGGGCGTGGCCGTCCTGCTGGCCGCCGTGCGCAAAGTCAGGGCCTAGGAACTGCCAAGAAGTACATATTGAAATCCGGAGCCATAGGGAAAACCTCCTATGGCTTTTTTGCGCCCTTTTGGGGTGGAAGAAGCCCCTCCGCCTTTACAAAAGCCGCCCCGGCGTATTACTATCAGAAAAAGAGATTTGGAATGTGGGGTATTGAAATGGATTTTGAAGCCCTCCGATGTTTTATTACGGTAGCCGAGACGCTGAACTTTCGCAGGGCCTCGGAACAGCTTTTTCTCTCCCAGCCTGCCCTCAGCCGAAAGATCGCCGAGCTGGAGAAGGCTCTGGGGGCCGCCCTTCTGGAACGGGACACCCGCAACGTGCGGCTCACCCCCGCAGGCCGGGCCTGCCTGGGCCATGCCCGGCGGATCCTTCAGGACTGTGCCGCGATGCAGGCTCAGGTTGCGGACATCCGGAGGGGGATCATGGGGGAGCTGATGATCGGCTACCATGGCCGGGGAAACGTCCCCTATCTCTCGGCGGCCATCGGGCGCTGCATGGCCCAATATCCCCAGATCCGGATCAATGCGGCCCTGCTGGAGACGGAGAGGCTGCGGCAGGACCTTTTGGCGGAGGAGATCGACGGGGTGATGATCCTGGCCCCCTGCATCTGGGATCTGCAGGAGATGGAGCATATCGTCATCGCGAGGGAGCGGCCCAGCGTCCTGCTGCCCGCAGGACATCCCCTGGCGGGGCTGGAGGCTGTTGAGCTCTCGGACCTGCGGGAGGAGTCCTTTATCCTCTCCAAGCGGGAGAAGTCCTCCCACATGTTCAACGCCATGCTCAGCCTGTGTGCCCGGGCGGGGTTTGCTCCCAATATCTCCGCTACCGGGGACAACAATGTGCCCCTGCTTGTGGCCTCCGGCAAGGGCGTGGGACTCTATCCCACGACCATCCACGGCGAGCCTGAGGAGCCCATGGGCACGGTCCGCATCCCCCTCATGGGGGAATTCCCCGGCTATGAGCGGGTCTTTGCCTGGAGAAAGGGGCAGCAGAACCCCTGCCTGCCCGCCTTTTGCCAGATTCTGCGGGAGGAGTCCGCCCAGACCGCCGATTGATACGGATTGTGCAACAATAGCCCCCCTTTCATAGAATATGGGAAATTCTGATTCTGCTCTCTTTGTGTTAGGATTTTATCAGGAGGATGCTCCTAAATGACACGATTTGGAGGGAAAGAGACATGAAACGGATGCTTGCACTGCTCCTCGCCCTGATGATGGGCCTCAGCCTTGCGGCCTGCGCAGGGGAGGAGGCCCCTGTCTCCCAGTCTGGGACAGAGTCCCCCGCCCCCGCGGAGAGCGCGGAGCCCAGCCTCACTCCCGCTCCGGAGGGGGCCAGGACCGTGACCGCCACCCGGCCCGGCTTTGGAGGGGACATCATCGTCACTTTGACCGTGGAGGATGGAAAAATCACCGCTGCCTCCGCCACGGGGGAGAATGAGACAGAGGGTATCGGCAGCCGGGCTGTCGCCGAGCTGCCCGCTGCCCTGGCGGCGGCGGGAAACCTGGAAATCGACGGGATATCGGGGGCCACCGTGTCCTCCAACGCTCTGCTGGCCGCCGCCCGAATGGCCTACAATGAGGCGACCGGCGCCGGGAACACTCAGGTCAGGATGAAGCCGGGCACCTACACCGCCAGCGCTCTGGGCTACTGGCAGATCTGGGAGCTGCCCGTCACCATTACGGTGAATGAGACCTCCCTGCTCTCCATCTCCGTGCCTCAGTCCCGGGAGGAGAACGGCGAGACCGAGGGTATCATGAACACGGTGGAGGAGCTGCTCTTCCCGCGCATGATTGAACAGCAGTCTGTGACGGTGGACGCCATCACCGGCTGTACCGTAACCAGCAATACCGTCAAAACCGCTGTGGAGAAGGCGCTGGTGGAGGCCCTGATCGCGGGCGGATCCGACCCCTCCGCCATCTCGAACTTCTACAGGACGTCCGAGAAGAGCGAGGTGGGCATGACGGAGGAGATCGAGACCGATATCCTGGTGGGTGGACGGGGAACGGGCGGCGTGCTGGCCATGAAGGCGGCCAGCGAGCGCCTGCGGGAGCTCAACGGAAATACCCCCGCGCGGGTGCTTGGCATTGAGAAGTGCGGAAAACTGGGCGGCCAGTCGGTCTATACCCACTCCCCCAACGCTGTCAACCCGCCTATGTACCAGGAGGAGTTTAATGACGGCGAACCTCTGGTGGACTATGACGAATACCTGAACGACTGGCTGGAATACACCAAGGACGGGGAGGGAAACCAGAGGGCAAAAGAGGAGCTGGTGCGCCTGTTCTTCGACGAGTCGGGCAACACCATTGACTGGCTCATGTATAAGCAGGGCCTGGAATTCGGCAGCATGAAGAACAGCACCGACTTCTCCGACACCGGTTTCAACACCATTTTCTACTACTTTGCGGCCACCGGCCTGGATAAGTACTACGACACCAACGAGGACCGCCGGGCCGTCATGGAGGCATTTTACGAGAAGCTGCTCACCGAGGTCGAATGCTCTGGCGGCGGCTATATGCTCGAGACCGAGGGCTATGAGTACCTCTATGATGAGGCGGCCGGCGCCGTAACCGGCGTCAAGGCCAGGAACCTGGTTACTGGCAAGGAGTATATCATCCATGCCAAGGCCGTCATCTCCGCCACCGGCGGCTTCGGCGGCAGCGAGGAGCTCATGAACGAACTGCTCGACCCCCGCTGGGCGGGCCAGTGGTTCCAAAACGGGAACACAGCCGCAGACGGCAAGATGATCCGGGCTGCCCTGGATATCGGCGCGGGCACCTACAACGCCGATATGCCCCCCATTACCATGGAGATCAGCCTGCCCTACTATCTCAAGCACTTCCCCATCAATTTTGTGGAGGGCAAAAAGACCAACCGCACCGGGCGCCAGACCACCTGGACGTTCAACGACATCCCCCTGTACATGTGCGTGTCCGTGGACACTCTGGCCGTGGACAGGAACGGAGCCCGTTTCGGCAACGAGTGGGGGATCGGCAACAACATCGGCGACGAGGTCCCCCCGATCGCCTGGAAGGTGGGCCCCTATTTCTACAGCATCTGGTCCCAGGGCCAGGTTGACAACGTGGCGGAGAACGGTTTTAACAACGTATTCCGCACCGTGGCCTATTGCCAGCAGGGCGGGCTGCCCCTGAACACACCCATCCCCGAGATCTACGAGGCCATGGAAGCCTGCGTGGAACAGGGCCTGGCCTGGAAGGCGGACACCCTCGAGGAGCTGGCCGGGCTCACCGGTATGGACGCGGCGACCCTCGCCGCCACTGTGGCCCGCTATGACGAGCTGTGTGCGGCGGGCGAGGATGCGGACTTCGGCAAGGACGCCCGGTATATGGCCGCCCTGGGCGAGGGCCCCTACTATGCCATCAAGGCCATGCCCGCCATGTATGGCAGCGGCGGAGCCCTGGATGTGGACGTTCAGCTGCGGGTGCTCAGGACCGACGGCGCGACCCCCATCCACGGCCTCTACGCCGTGGGACAGGACTCCTTCGGCGTCATCCAGTCCGATGAGAAGAACTACATCGGCTACGGCGGCGTCTGCCAGGGCTGGGTCATTACGTCCGGCCGCATGTCCGGTCTCAACGCGGCGGACTATGCCTGGAGCCTGACGCAGCAGGGACAGCCGGCGGCTTAGTGACGGCCAACATTGGAAGAGGGCCCCGGATACCGGGGCCCTCAGACTGTCAAAAAACTCCGGGATTGTCAAGGGGCGTACCCCTTGACTTAAATCCGGCTCTGACGGCATGTGCGTCAGAACGGATGAAAACCTTAGGTTTTCGTTCTTTGCTGGTTTTGCCGCCCGGCGAAGCGAAGCGGAGCAGGCAAAACCCGTAACCTCAAAAAAGTCCGAATGGGCTTTTTTGACAAGCTCAGGGCCCCGGATACCGGGGCCTTTTTGCGTGGCCGGGAGTTTTTCAGGGCGCCCCTGGGCTGGAAGGTGTTTGGGCTCCTCCGGGCAGCGATGGATTGGATCATAAATTTGTGATACAATTCTGAAAACGTCATCCGCTGGAGGAGCCGATTCTATGGCATATGGATATCAGGGGTTTTTAAAAAAGAAGATTGATCTCGCCCCATTGGGCGTGGAGCGCGGCGCGGACAGGGCCGGTTATTTCTGCACGCCCCAGGGCGCGTCAATCATAGGATGGGCAGGGGTGGACGGAATCCATTACTGTTTTATCCGGGGATTCGGAGAGATGGTGTTTGCGGTCAGCCCGGCGAACGCCGCGCCCGACTATGTGCATCCGTTGGCGAGAAATTTTGATGATTTTCTGAGGCTTCTGCTGGCCTGTGGAGACGCAGCCGCGTTGGAACAGGCATGGATGTGGGACAGGAGGCAATTTGAGACCTTCCTGAGGGAGAATCCCCCCACACAGGCGCAGGCCGCCGTCCTTTCGGAACTCTCCGGCCGGCTCAAACTGGAGCCCATGGCGGATCCCTGGCAGTATATCAAGGGGGTGCAGGCATCCTTTGATTTCAGCAAAATCACGGATACCAGGGACGCCGGCTGCTCCGGCATGGGCGGGGGCGCACAAGCCCGGGCTTGTGCGTGGAAGGTCTATTTTGAGGGGAATTTCCGGGGCCGCAGCGGCAGAGACCATGCGGGGAGAGAGATCCCCGTGGGGAGGCGCTTCCAGTGGGCGGGGCGGAGCTGGGTTGTGCCCTCTCTCTACGCATGCGGCAGGGGGCTGGTGATTGATTTTTGTATGCAGGTGGAGCCTGAGCGGTTCAGGGCGTTCATGAAACGGTGGGATTTGTTGGCCGGGGATGAGGCGCACAGCCGGTTTACACCAGAGCAGCAGATGGAAATCGAGAGGGACAACCCGTTTTGCCTGGATTTGAGGCCCAAGGCTGTGCTCAATGGAAAGGAGCTCCCGTCCTCCCATGGATGCAGCGAGATCTACTATCCAGAAGATGGAGAGGACGAGGGGGAGGCCAGACGGGTCGTGGAGCACTATGGCCTCGATCCCGCTTCGGGCTGGCTGATCTGGCGCGCCTCCTTCCCATGGGCGGCAAAGCGCCGGCCAGCGATGGAAAAGCTCTCTGTGATTCTGCGGCAGGAGCGGGTTCCCATGCCCGGACCCCATTTCCGCACAGCGGCCGCAGGCGATACTTTTGACTTCATCCATCCCCCGAGCGGGGAGAAATACACGCTGACCGTACAGGAAGTACGGCGGGAGGAGCTGCCGGAGAGCTGTTTTGCCTCTGCGCCCGGCCAGGAATTCCCCAGGAATTATCTGGTTTTGTGTTATACGATTACGCCGGAGCTCTCGGAGAAGGCGGTAACTGTAACGGACTGTGCTGGGGGAGACCGTCCAAGGAGGAGGCCATCCGGGCCAGCCGTACCCGGGAACGCCGCTGCTATCGGTATTATCGGCGGGGCGGATGGTCCGACTGCTCTGATATTCGGAGGTCAGGGACAGAATAACAACATCCGGACGGCCTGCTCCGCGCTGTATTTTGAACCGGCAGAGGACGTGGAATGGCGCATGATATTCTATGAAATACCGGCTGAAGAGGGGACGGTTGAGCTGATCTAGGGCGCGGTATATGCGATCATACAATAGGGGCAGCGGAGGGAAACACCACTGCCCTTTTGCTCTGCTGCCGCAGATGGAAGGGGCGGACGGCAGAGAATCAGCCCGGGTCCCCGTTTTGGACCGGGCGGGAGTCTCAGCCGGGGATATCATTCCCCGTATGGGGAGTACGTTTGCGCAGCGCGACATGGACGCTGTCGCCCGGACCCTTTCCGATCAGCCTGCGGATATCCTTGCGCAGGCCCAGGATATGGAGGGGTGTTCCCATTTTCACCAGGCTGCCGTCATAGGGCTCGCCGTCAAAGGAGGCGTGGACCGGGACGCGGCTTTTACCGAAGGCCGCCTTTACGTCAAAGGGAATTTCCACATAAGCGCCGTCCATGTCCGGCGCTTTCCGGATGACCGCGTCGAATTCATAGGTCTGTTCGTTCATGGGCCGAAACTCCTTTGTCTGAGGGGAGATATGTGAAAGCGCCCGCCCCCGCGCGGGGGTGGACGCTCCTGGGTTCACCGTTCTGATACGGCGAACTGCGTCTCCCGTCCCTGGGGGGGATGAGGACGGCCGGCGCTTACGCCTGGGGAGAGGCGCGCCGGGCCGCCGGGAGACAACGAGATTGATTGTACCACTTATCGTGACATTTTGTCCATGACATTTAGGATTTCTTCGATTTTTTCCTGGGGGTGATTGCCGCTGGCAAAGGCGTCCGCCACGCAGTGCTCCATGTGGGAGCGGATAATCTGCTGATTGGCCTTGCGCAGGATGGATTGGGTTGCCAGGAGCTGGTTGGAGACATCGATGCAGTAACGGTCCTCCTCGATCATTTTGAGGATACCGTCGATCTGCCCCCGGGCCGTCTTGAGCAGCCGGGATACGCCTGCTTTGTCCGCTTGCATGGTGCTCTCCTCCTTTGCGTCTTGCGCTTTCCCGCTCTGTGCGCACTGGGTGCAGCAGTTACTGAATTTCGATGACGTCATAGCCTGCGTCGGTCACAGCGGCCTTGAGGACCTCGTCGGCCACAGGGGCGGACAGGCTGACCGTGGCGCACTTGGCGGCCAGGTCCACCTTGGCGGACACGCCGTCCAGGGCGTTCAGAGCCTTTTCTACGCGGGCGGAGCAGTGGCCGCAGGACATGCCTTCGATCATCATTTTCTTTTCCATGGTGTTTTCTCCTTTGATCTGTTGATTTTGAGGGACGGGTTGTTGGTTTGCAGGCGCGGGGATGGTCTCCGCAGGCGCGGCCTGGGGCCGGGCATTCCCGCGCAGATCCTCCCGCCGCCAGTGGGGCTTGAAGAATTTGAGCCGCAGGGCGTTTGTTACCACGCAGACCGACGAGAAGCTCATGGCCAGGGCTCCGATCATGGGGCTGAGCTTGAGGCCGAAGAGGGTATAGAAGCAGCCTGCCGCCACCGGGATGCCGATGGAGTTGTAGAAGAACGCCCAGAAGAGGTTTTGCTTGATGTTTCGGATGACCGATTTGGAGAGCTGCACCGCCGTCACGGCGTCCAGCAGGTCGCTCTTCATGAGCACAATGTCCGCCGACTCGATGGCCACGTCCGTGCCTGCGCCGATGGCGATGCCCACGTCCGCTCTGGCCAGCGCGGGGGCGTCGTTGATGCCGTCGCCCACCATGGCCACCTTCTTGCCCTCCTCCTGGAGAGAGCGGATCTCCCGCTCCTTATCCTGGGGCAGCACCTCGGCCACCACCTTGGAGATGCCGAGCTGGGAGCGGATGGCCTCGGCTGTGCGGGCGTTGTCGCCTGTGAGCATGACGACCTCAATGCCCATGGCCTCGAACTCGGCGATGGCCTGACGGCTGGTGGGTTTGACCACGTCTGCCACGGCAATCAGACCGATGAGTTTCTTTTCCCGGGCAAAGTAGAGGGGGGTCTTGCCGGCGGCGGCATACTCCTCGCCCAACCGTTCAAACGCGCCGAACTCCACGCCGTTTTCCGCCATCATGCGGCGGTTGCCCGCCAGGCAGGATGCGCCGTCCACCTGGGCGGACACGCCCTGGCCGGGCACGGACAGGAAGGACTCAACGGGCAGGAGGGGAAGGCCCCGGTTTGCGGCCTCCTCCACGATGGCGTCTGCCAGGGGATGCTCGGAGGGCTTCTCCAGGGAGGCGGCAATGCGCAGCAGCTCCTCCTCCGAAAGGCCCTGGGCGGAGAGATCCGTCACGCGGGGCTTGCCCTCGGTGATGGTGCCGGTCTTGTCGAGCACCACGGTGTTAACAGTATGGGCGATCTCCAGGGACTCGGCGGACTTGATGAGGATGCCGTTCTCCGCGCCCTTGCCCGTGCCCACCATGATGGCCACCGGCGTGGCCAGCCCCAGGGCGCAGGGGCAGGAGATGACCAGCACGGAGATGCCGATGGAGAGGGCGAAGGTGAAGGAGTAGCCCAGCAGCAGCCATACGACCGTGGCAACTGCCGCGATGGTCATGACCACGGGCACAAACACGCCGGAGACCTTGTCGGCCAGCTTGGCGATGGGGGCCTTGGAGCTGCTGGCCTCCTCCACCAGCCGGATGATCTGGGCGAGTGTGGTGTCATCCCCCACCTTGAGGGCCCGGAACTGGAAGGAGCCCGATTTGTTGATGGTGGCGGCGATGACCTGGTCCCCCGCCTGCTTCTCCACAGGGATGGACTCGCCCGTCAGGGCGGACTCGTCGACCGACGAGCTGCCCGAGGTGATCACGCCGTCCACCGGGATGCGGGCCCCGGGCTTGACGGCCACAATGTCGCCCGGGAGCACCTCCTCCACGGGGATTTCGCTCTCCATGCCGCCGCGCAGGACGATGGCCGTCTTGGGGGCCAGGTTGATGAGCTTGGTGATGGCGTCCGAGGTGCGGCCCTTGGAGCGGGCCTCCAGGAATTTGCCGAAGGTGATGAGGGCCAGGATCATGGCCGCGGATTCCAGATAGAGCTCCATGGAGTACTGGTGCACCAGCTCCATATCCTGGCCCGCCATGCCGTAGTTGATCATGAACATGGCGAACACGCCGTAGACCAGGGCGGCCGTCGAGCCGATGGCGATCAGGGAATCCATGTTGGGCGCGCCGTGGAACAAGGATTTGAAGCCCGTCTTGTAGTATTTATCATTGACGTAAACAATGGGAAGAGTCAAAAGGAACTGGGCGAGGACATAGTTGGCGGTGTTGCCCATGCCGTCGAGGAAGGCGGGCACCGGCCAATTAAACATCATATGGCCCATGGACAGGTACATCAGGGGGATGAGGAAGGCAAAGGACAGGATCACCCGCCGTCTCATCCGCTTGATCTCCGCTTTGGCGTCGTCCGCCGGGCGGGGGGCGGCGGTTTTCCCGCCTCCCTTTGGGGCCTCAAAGAGGGAAGCGCCGTAGCCCGCCTTCTCTACGGCGGCAACGATCTGCCCGCTGTCCAGCACAGATTCGTCATAGGAGACCTGCATGCTGTTGGTCAAAAGGCTGACGGCCACCTCTGCGGCGCCGGGCAGCTTTTTGACCGCCTTCTCCACATGGGCCGAGCAGGCCGAGCAGGTCATGCCCGTGACGTTGAATTTTTGTTGAACCATAATACACCTCACAGTTGCTCACATCGGAAGGACACTACACCCATGGGGGGTGTCTATGCTCATACCATACCGCGGCGGCCGCTCTTTGTCAAGGGAGGAATTTGCCCCTTTGAAACGCGACATTAGGCCGCGCCCGGATAGGAGCGGGTGGTAACAGGATTTGTAGGTTGCCGCCTGGCTATTCCTTTGGAAGCGTGGGGATAAAAAAACGCCTCGCTTGAAAAAAGTTCGAAGCGCGGCGTTTTATTTTTGTATCATATCAATGAGAGTAAGAAGCATCTCCTTCTGTTCTGCTGAGAGCGTCGCCCATTTTGTGAGGAGCTCCCTCTGCTCCTCTGTCAAAGGCACGGGGTCCTCCCCTTCGGAAAAGAATTGGGCTAAGGAGATGCCGAAAGCTGAACAGATGGATTCCAGGGTGGAGAGAGTGGGCACATTGTTGCGCTTAAAGACGTTTGCAATAGTGGACTGCGAGAGGCCGGATTCTTTTGCGAGCCGGTATTCCGTCCAATGACGCTCCTCCATGAGCCGGCGGATGCGTGTCAAAGCGTCCATCAATTCACCACCTTTTTTAATACTATTCTAATGCCCAAAAAGGTGGTATAATATAGCCAATAAGTATTGCAATTCTATTTCATTTGGATGGTAAATAGGATAGGAGGCAAAGAGCATGTCCCTCACAGTCGACCGTCGCACCACCTGCTGCTTCACCGGCCACCGGCCGGAAAAGCTCTCCATCTCCATGGGACAGGCCAAGGCCGAACTGCGCGGCGAGGTGGAAAAGGCCGCCGAAGCGGGCTATGATACCTTCCTCACAGGTATGGCAAGGGGGATTGACCTGTGGGCGGCGGAGATGGTGATCGAATTCAGGGAGACGCACCCTGGGATTAAACTGGTCTGCATCCTCCCCTATGCGGAGGTATCGAACGCCTGGGGACCCCGGTGGCGGGAGGTCTTTGACCGGGTGCTGGACCGCGCGGACGGCATGGAGATTGTGAGCGGCAAATATCACAGGGGGGTGTTCCATGAGCGCAACCGCTTCATGGTGGACCACTCCAGCCGCCTCATCGCCGTCTACAACGGCACGCCGGGCGGCGCGTGCAGCACTGTCCAGTACGCCCGGAAGCAGGGGCTGTTTATGAGGCTGATTCCGGGGTGAGGGATGGCGAAGGGAGACGCTGGGGGGACTTTTTATAAAAAGTCCCCCCAGGCCCCCTCAAAAATTTTTATGGGGATATCAAAAAGGCCGGAAATATCCGGCCTTTTTGATATTGGGGGATGGGATCGTTTATTTTTAAATAAAAAAATAGAGCCGATGCAGGCACCAGCTCCGCAAAAACTTGCGTTTTTGTTCTTCCTTGTTAGTGTATGCGCTGTTCAAAGCAGAAGTCAAGGAATTTTTTTGCAAGAGAGTAGGCGGTTTTTAGTCTCATGTTTTCACAAAAGTATTCACGATGATCTATCATACGTCCACTAAAGAGATTCCGCAACTCTTGGATTTGATGGGTTTTTCGCGGCACGCTTGTTACGACAATAAGATAGACGTATTAATTGGGAAGGGAAGAGGAGGACATAATTGTCCTCCTCTTCCCATAAAAAGTTTGGGGGGTACGGGGGGATTTTACAAAATCCCCCCGCCGCATCCCCCCGCCGTATCCTATTCCCCGTCCCAGGCGATGGCGCCGATGGAGTCGAGGTAGATTTCGAAAGCCTCCATGTAGTCGTCCACCAGGGAGTCCAGGCCGGAGAGCTTGGGAAACGCGGCGCTCAGGCCCTTGCAGAGGGCCGCATAGGCCTCGTCCTCGTCGTAGGCCTCGCCGGAAAAGACGTCGGCCTTCTCCATATAGCCGAGGTCGACGTCAATGGCCCGGGCGGCGATCTCCTCCACCAGCGCGGGGGAGAGGTTCTTGCAGGCGGGCAGGGCGCACAGCGCCTGGGAGACGGCCTTTGCCGCTTCTGCGCGGTCCAGTTCTTCCCACATGGTCAGCCCTCCTCCTCAACCAACGCGGCCAGCTGGCCGAGCGCCGATTCAAACACGTCCAGGGCGGAGAGAACCGCGTCCGGCCTGGTCAGGTCGACCCCCGCCTTCTTGAGGGTCTCCAGGGGGTACTCCTTGCCGCCGCTGCTCAAAAACTCCCGATAGCGCTCCACCGCGGGCGCGCCCTCCTCCCGGATGGCCCTGGCGATGGCCACGGCCGAGGAGAAGCCGGTGGCGTACTTATAGACATAGAAGGCGTTATAAAAATGGGAAATGCGGGCCCACTCCATGCCGATGAGGGGATCGATCACCACGTTTTCGCCGTAATACAGGCGGTTGAGCTCCAGATATATCTGCTCGAAGGTCTCCCCGCCCAGGGGTTCCCCCGCCTCGGCCCGGGCGTGGATGATGCGCTCAAACTCGGCGAACATTACCTGCCGGAACACAGTCGTGCGGAACTGTTCCAGCAGGAAGCTGAGCAGATAGATACGCTGCTCCCGGCTCCAGGAGGGGTCGTCCAGCATGGAGTCGAGCAGGAGGTTCTCGTTGACTGTGGAGGCCACCTCCGCCAGAAGGATGGGGTACTGGGCGTTTACATAGTCCTGGGCGGCGCTGGAGTAATAGGAGTGCAGGGAATGGCCCAGCTCATGGGCGATGGTGAAGGCGGAATCCAGGTTTTCACTATAGTTGAGCAGCACAAAGGGATGGACGCCGTGCACCCCCCAGCTATAGGCTCCGGTGGTCTTGCCCCGGTTCTCATAGACGTCCATCCAGCCCTCGGTAAAGGCCCGGCGCAGCACTGCCCCGTATTCCTCCCCCAGAGGGGCCAGCCCCTTGACGACCAGCTCGCAGGCCTCCTCGTATGAGAGGGGGAATTCCGCGCCGGAAAGGGGGGCGTACAGGTCGTACATGTGCAGCTCCTCCACCCCCAGCATGCGGCGGCGCAGCTCCATGTATTTCTGGAGGACGGGCAGACGCTGGTGGATGGCCTCCACCAGGGCGTCATAGACCGCGAGGGGCACATTGTCCCCCGACAGGGCGGCCTCTGCGCAGGAGGGGAAGCTGCGGGCCCGGGCGGAGAAGAGATCGGCCTTGACTGACGCGGTCAGCATGGCCCCGTAGGTGGAGCGGTAGGAGGCGTAGGTCTCGTAGAACTTTTGGAAGGCCTCCTGCCGCAGGGCCCGGTCGGGGCTCATCATATATTCGTCTACGAAGTTGCCGTGGGTGATCTCCCCCTTCTCCGTGCTGGGGAAGCGGATGTCGCTGTAGTCCAGCATGGAGTAGATATTGCGGGGGGCCGCCTCCATCTCCCCCGCCATGGCCAGCAGGCGCTCCTCGGCGGCGGTGAGGGTGTGGGCCCGCAGGCGGGTCAGGTCATGCAGGGCGTGGGCATAGGTTTTGAGGGCGGGCTGTGTCCGCCAGTCCTCCAGCAGATCGGGGTCGATGGATAGAATTTCCGGGCTGAGGAAGGAGGAGGCGCTCTCCAGCTCCACCAGCAGGCTCTGGGCCCGCTCGTTGAGGCCCTGGTAGAATGCGTTGCTGTTGTCCTCGTCCTGGCGCATATGGGCGTAGGTGTAGATCTTTTCAGCCGTCTGCTCCGCCTGGGTGACAGCCTGAAGGGCGGCAAGAAGGTTTTCGGCGCTGGTGAGCGTCCCGCTGTAGGCAGGCAGGGCCTGGATGAGGGAGCGGGCCCTGGAGAAATCCTCCTCCCAGGCCGCGTTGCTCCCGTAGATGTCCTCAAGTTTCCAGTGGTATTGAGCGGGGATTTCCCCGCGGGATTTGGCTGGCATGTTGTGGTAGTCTCCTTTGAAAATATGATTGGGGGGGCTGGGGGATTCCGTCCCCCCACCCCCCGGCTCAAGGGACGGAGTCCCTCGGGAATCCCTTTTGAGCAGGTTCATATTTGCCCGAATTATCAGGCAAATATGAACCTGTGGTTTGTGGGGGGGTGAAGGGGCGCAGGGGTTCCCGCAAGAGGGGGATAGCGCCCCCAGCGTCCCCCGGCGGGATGCGGCGAGGTGTGGGAGCCCCGTAAAAGGGGGGGCAAGGGGGGCAAAGCCCCCCAACGTGCCCCGACGAGAGGTGGCAAGAGCGCAAGCCCCGTAAAAGGGGGGGCAAGGGGGGCAAAGCCCCCCAACCCAAAGGGGGTTGTCAGGGGGCCGCAGCCCCTTGACGTCAATCCGGCTCCGGCGACCGGTGCGCCGGAACGGAGAAAATCCGTCAGGATTTTCATTCCCTTCGGCCGTGGCCGGCCGCGAGCGGAGCGAGCAGGCCAGGGCCGTCCTCCTCGCGGAAGCGGCTGAAAGCCGGTTTCGCGACTCGTCCCCCTCGCGGAAGCGGCGCTAGCCGGTTCCGCGACCCTCACCCCCATCAGGCAATCTCCAGCGCCAGTTCCATCATGGAGCGGAAGGCGGTCTGGCGCTCCTGGGCGGTGGTCTCCTCGCCGGTGAAGATGTGGTCGGAGACCGTGCAGATGGCCAGGGCCTTACGGCCATACTTGGCGGCCAGGGTGTACAGCCCGGCGGTCTCCATCTCGATGGCCAGCACGCCATAGGCGGCGTAGCGGGCGGCGAGGCCGTCGTCATGTCCATAGAACTCGTCGGAGGACAGCACGGGGCCCACCCGTACGGGGACGCCCAGCTCCCCGGCCTTTTGATAGGCTTGCAGGAGGGTGCCAAAGTCGGCGGTCGGGGCGAAGTCATATCCCATAAAGCGGGTTCTGTTGATGGCGCTGGTGGTGCAGGCCGAGCTGGCCAGGATGATGTCACGGGTCTTGAGGCTGTCCTGGAGACCGCCTGCCGTGCCCACCCGCAGGATGCACTGGACGCCGTAGAAATCGAACAGCTCGTTGTAGTAGATCATGGCCGAGGGCATGCCCATGCCGCTGCCCATGACCGATACGCGCTTGCCTTTGTACAGGCCGGTATAACCCAGCATGCCCCGAACCTCGTTGAAGAGCTCGGGGGATTCCAGGAAGTTTTCAGCGATGTATTGTGCGCGCAGGGGATCGCCCGGCATCAGGACGGTCGGGGCGATCCGGGAGGGATCGGCGCAGCCGATGTGCGGGGTGGGGATAGACATGTGAGAATCCTCCTTCTGTCTGGCTTTTCTTTTATTGTACCACAACAGGGCGCCTTCAAAGCGGGGAATTATTCAAGAGGGGCGGGAGGCGGATTTCCTGGGCTGCCGTTGAAGGGACGGGGGATGGGAGGGTATAATAAAATATCAAAAGGAAAGCGGGGAGCAGGCCATGAAAATTGCAGCGATTCAGGTGGGAATTAAGCGGGAGGAGAGCCGGAGGGATCGTTTCGGGACCGTCTGCCGGGCATTGGAGGAGCTCCGGCGGGAGGACGCCCCCGATCTTATATTGCTGCCCGAGCTGTGGGGGTGCGGTTTTAACAACTTCATGGATTATGAGGCCAGTTCCGAAGAGTTTCAGGGGGAGACCTGCCGCCTTTTGGGGGAGTGGGCGAGGGCCTGCGGCTCCATGATCCACGCGGGAAGTATTGTGGAGAGGGACCGGGGCAGGTACTATAATACCTCCATCCTCCTGGGCAGGCGGGGGGAGGTGTTGGCCGGCTACCGGAAAATCCACCTGTTCGGCTTCCAGTCCGAGGAACAGAGGCGGCTGGTTCCGGGGAGCCGGGCGGTCACGGTGGAGACTGAATTCGGAAGGATGGGCCTTGCCACCTGTTATGATTTGCGTTTTCCTGAGCAATTCCGGCGTATGGCTGAGCAAGGAGCGGAGATATTCCTTGTCACCGCGGCATGGCCCGCCCAACGCCTCTCCCACTGGCGGCTCTTCAACCAGGTCAGGGCCCTGGAAAACCAGGCCTTTCTGCTGGCCTGCAACTGCGCCTTTGAGAGGGAGGGCTCCCAATTTGCCGGGCACAGCATGTTCGTATGCCCCACTGGGGAGGTGTTGGCCGAGGCGGGCGAGGGAGCGCAGGTTCTGCGCTGCGAGATCAGGGTGGAGGAGGCCAGGGATTACCGGAAGGCTTTCCCGGCTCTGCAGGACAGGGTTACATTCGAATAGAGAGGGTGCGGGAGCGATTGGAAAAAGAATCCCGCCGCAAACTGCGGCGGGATTCTTTGCGTTTTGGGGAGGGGCCCGCTGCCATGCGCCGGCAGGCGGGCGGGAGCGGGCGCCGAGACGTCCGTTTGGACAAGGGGGGGTATTTGCCGCGCCAATCCTGGCGCCGCCGGTTCCGTTAGCAAGGTACCGGCGGTCTCGGATGCGGGGGCTATTTCCCCATTGCACGAAATATGCAATGGAGGGAATATATGTTTGGTGTTATTCTCATTCCATCATAAACACAGGAGGTATCCGTGAATGCAGGGGTTGACTCATAGACAGGAGCGATTTATAGAGGAGTACCTATTGGATTTGAACGCCACCCGGGCCGCCATACGCGCAGGTTATAGCCCGCGCAGCGCCGCCGCCTGCGGTTGGACGCTGCTGCAAAAGCCCGCGATACAGGATGGGATAGAGCGGGCCATGGAGGAGAGGCGCATGCGGGTATCCGTGGATCAGGACCGGGTGATCGAGGAGCTGGCCGCCGTGGCCTTTGGCAATCTCACCGATTTTGTGCGGGTGGAGCGGGACGATGAGGGGCAGATGTGTCTGCGCCTGACTCCCACTGAGCAGGTGGAAAAACGCCTGCGCCCCGCTCTGGCCGACATCCGCCTCAAGGACGGCCGGGACGGCAAGATGGAGTTCTCTGCCCGCACCCACGACAAGATGCGTGCGCTCGAACTGCTGGGGAGGCATCTGGGCGTCTGGAAGGACAAGCCCGAGGGGGACGGCCGTCTGGAGATCATCATTGACTACAGCGGCGTTCCCTCAGCGAAGGAATCAGAAGAGCAGGCGCAATGATCGTACGCGCCCGGTTTAACCCCTGCTTTGCGCAGGCGAATGCGACCCGCAGGCGTTACCGGGTGCTCATGGGGGGAGCGGGAAGCGGCAAGAGCTGCAATGTGGCGCAGGATTTCGTGCTCAAGCTCATGGACCCTAAATTTGCAGGCGCTAACCTGTTGGTACTGCGCAAGGTGGAGGAGAGCAACCGCTCCAGCACCTACCCGGAGCTCCTCTCCGCCATCCGACGCATCTGCGGGCCGGGATGGAGCAGGGTATGGATCAGCCGGAGCGAGCCGCTTGGCCTGCGATGTGTCTCTACAGGCAACGAGATTCTGTTCAAAGGGATGAAGGACGGGCGTGAAAGGGAGAAACTCAAGTCCATCTCCTGCGCCGGCGGCAAGCTGACCTGGGTCTGGATGGAGGAGGCCACCGAGTTTTTGCCCGAGGATTTGGAGCTGGTGGACGACCGGCTGCGCGGGCTGCTCCCCGAGGGGCTTTTTTATCAGATCACCCTCACCTTCAATCCCGTCAGCGCCAGCCACTGGCTCAAAAAACGATTCTTTGACCGCCCGGACGGTCAGACCTTTTTGCACCACTCCACCTATCTGGACAACGCCTTTGTCGACGGCCAATACCAGAAGCGGATGGAGGGCAGACGGGAGCGGGACCCGGAGGGATACCGGGTCTATGCCCTGGGGGAATGGGGGGAGAGCGGGGGGCTCATTCTGCCCCACTACAAGGCGGGAGAGTTCTCCGCCGCCCCCCACCGGTTTGACGGCATGGCTCTGGGCCAGGATTTCGGCTTCAACCACCCCAACGCCATCCTGCTGCTGGGGTTCAAGGACGGAGCGGTCTTCGCCTGCGACGAGCTGATTGTACGGGAGAAGGACACGGGCGAGATCATGGCCCTGGCCGAGGAGCGGTTCGACAAGCGTCTCCCCCTCTACTGCGACAGCGCTGAGCCCGACCGCATCCGCACATGGCGGACGGGGGGCTGGCGGGCACGCCCCGCGCGGAAAGGGCCGGGCAGCGTGCGGGCCCAGATCGACTGGCTCAAGGCGCACCCCCTCCTGATCCATCCCCGCTGCACTCAGCTTCTCGCCGAATTGCAGAGCTGGAAATGGAGGCGGGACAGCGTCTCCGGGGAATGGCTGGACGAGCCCTCCGAGGGCTTTGACGACGCCATCGCCGCCCTGCGCTACGGGATTGAGGGCTGGCGGCGCACTGAAATAAGTTTTGAGTGAGAGGACTGGCGGACGGCAGGAGGGTCTGGGCCTTGTGCATGGCCTGCCTGCAAGGATACGTATCCCTGCAAAGGTTCCGGGGCGTCCGGAATAAGGCTGAGGACGGGTTTCGGCGGCTGCCGCCCTCGGGCGGAACTGCGCCTTTGGATGCGCCGCCCGGCAGATGGAGGAGAAGAATGAATAACAGACAACTGGCGGCCCTGCTGGCCTATCACGCCCCCATGACCCGGGAGGAGGCGCTGGAGCAGGAGTTCAGGCGATGGATGGCCTCGCCGGAGCGGGCTGAGATGCTCGACGCCGGGCGCTATTACGCCGGCAGGAATGACATTTTGCAGAGGGAGCGGAGCGGGTATGGCCTTGCGGACTGCCGTATCCCTCACAACTTTGTGCGGGAGCTGGTGGACCAGAAGGTACAGTACCTGCTGGGGAAGCCCTTCAGCGTACTGGCCGGCGGGGAGTATGGGGCGCTGCTGCGCAAGATCTTTGACCGGCAGTTCGCCCGCACTCTCAAAAATGCCGTCCGGGACGCCGTCAACAAGGGGATCGGCTGGCTCCATCCCTATTACGACGGAGAGGGACGGTTCCGGGTGGCCAGGGTGCCGCCCGAGGAGCTTTTGCCCCTCTGGGAGGACGGGGAGCACACGCGGCTCAGCGGCGCGCTTCGGGCTGTGACGGTGGAGGAGTGGCGGGGCAAAACCCGCAGGGAGACGCTCCACCTGCGCTACTGGGAGGGGAGCGGGGTGTACTCCTACCGCATGGAGGAGGACAGGCTGATCCCCGAGGGGAGCGCCCAGCCCGATGTGAGGGCGGTTTGGGAGGACCGGAGCGTCCCTCTCAACTGGGCGAGAGCGCCCTTCATCCCCATTAAATATAACGACGGCGAGATTCCGCTGCTGCGCTTTATCAGGGCGCTGGTGGACGACTACGACCGCATCAAGAGCGACGACAGCAACGCCCTGGCCGACCAGAGCAGCAGTATTCTGGTTCTGCGCAACTACGACGGGGAGAACCTCGCGGAGTTCCGCCGCAATCTGGCCGCCCACCGGGCGGTTAAGGTGAGCGACGACGGAGCTGTGACCGCCCTGCAAAACCCCGTCAACACCACGGCCGCGCAGGCCCATCTGGAGATGGACCGGGCCGACATCTTTGAGTTTGGCCGGGGCGTGGACATGCGTATCGACCGGCTCAAGAATACGGCCAGCGGCGTGGCCCTGCGCCACGAATACGCTGACCTGGATCTGGACTGCAACGGACTCGAGACGGAGCTGCAGGCCGCCATGGAGGAGCTGCTCTGGTTTGTGCAGGCCCACTTTCTCAACGCCGGACTGGGGGATTTCCGGGGGGAACCTGTGGAGTTCGTATTCCCCAGGGACGTCATCGTCAACGAGGAGATGATGGTGGATTTGTGTGTCAAATCCGTGGGCATGGTGTCCAGGAGAACGATTCTGGCCAATCATCCCTTTACCAGGGATGTGGACGAAGAGCTGGAGGAACTGAGGCGGGAGGCCGCGGAGCAGGCGGGGGGCCCGGGCAGCGGGACCACAGCCGGATAGAAGGAGGGAAATGCCTTGGAGGAACAGGAAAATCGGATGGGCGGCGGGGCCGCCGGACTGGAGCTCTCCCAGGAGGGGCGGGACTGCCCCCAGGGAGAGCTGGAGAACCTGGACGGTGCGGAGCTGCTGCGGCAGAACCGGGAGCTCCGCCAGGAGCTGGAGCGCGAGCGCCGGGAGGGGGCCATCGCCCTCGCCCTCGCCAGGGCGGGCGCAAAGTCCGTCAAAGCGGCCAGGGCCCTGTTGGAGGAGACCGGGAACGCTGGGGATATTCCGGATGCGGTTGAGCGGCTCCGCCAGAGAGAGGGCTGGATGTTTGCAGAGGGCCCGGCCTTTACAGGGATGAACCCCATGGAGGGGAGCGCCCCCGGACCGGACAATCCCTGGAGCGAGGCTGGCTGGCACCTGACCCGCCAGGCCGAGCTGCTGCGCAGGGATCGGGAGAACGCGGCAAGGCTCATGGAGGCGGCGGGACCGCGTCGGAAAACCGCTGACGCGCTTTTCCGAGGGCAGCATTCTCCTGCGGATTGAAGCCGCGTTGTTGAACAACTTCAGGGGAAAATTTTGCCGGATATTTCCGGGAAAAATTTTCCCCTGGAAAGGGATTCCCAAGGGACGCACCTTGGGCGGGAGTTTGAGGGCGGAGCCCTCAGGAAAAAGAGGAGGAATTTATCATGGCGGATGTTTACACCAGGCTTTCGGATGTGATCGTGCCGGAGCATTGGGCAGGCTATGCCCAGAGAATGACTGCGGCAAAGAGCGCCCTTATGCGCTCCGGCATGGCGGAGGGCAGCAAGGAGCGTGACGGCATGATCTCCGCGGGCGGCAGGTTCATCAACCTGCCCATGTGGAGCGACCTGGGCGGAGAGGATATGGTGCTCCCCGCCGCGGGGAACATTGAGGTGGGTTCCATTACTGCGGGCAATGAGCTGGCCCCTGTACTGGTGCGCGCCAAGGCGTGGGGGGCCCATGAACTGGCGGGCGCGATGGCGGGCGACGACCCCATGGCCGCCATCCTGGACCGCTATACGGACTGGTGGGTGCGCAGGGAGCAGAAGATTCTCCTCTCCATCCTCGCAGGCCTTTTTGACAAGACCTCCGGCGTGCTCAGGGGCAATGTCTCGGATATCTCCGCGAACACCGGGGACGCGGCCAAGATCAGCGCCGCCGCAGTGCTCGACGCCAAGCAGATTCTGGGCGACGGCGCGGCTGCCATCACGGCGATCGCCATGCACAGCGCCACCTATACCAAGCTGCAGAAGGACAACCTGGTGGAATATATCCCCAATTCCGAGGGCGTTGTAGATATGCCCCGCTATCTGGGCTACCAGGTCATCGTCGACGACGGGCTGCCTGTGAGCTCGGGCAAGTACACCACCTACCTGGTGGGCAAGGGGGCTTTTGCCAGGGGCGAGGGCGTGCCGCCCACCCTGACGCCGGTGGAGATCGCCCGCAATGCGGCAGCCAGCGAGAACGTGCTTTTTACCCGCAGGGCCCTGGTGATCCACCCCCGTGGGATCAAGTGGGTGGAACCCTCCGCTTATACCAACGAGGACGATCCCACCCCCGCCAACGCGGATCTCTCCACTCCCGGCAACTGGAGTTTGATCGCGGGCGCCAGGCAGATTCCGCTGGTTGCCCTTATCCACGGGATTTAAGCATGGAGGCGGCGATGGAACTGGCCATGGCCAGGCTGAACGCTGCGGAGGAGGAGCGGCCCAGGGTGGAGCTGTGCGTCAGGGAGGCCCTCTGCCGGGCCCTCTGTTACATGGGCAGGGAGGAACTGCCCGGAGGGTTGGAGCCCTGCGTGGCCGCTATGGCCGTCTCCCTCTATCAGCGGGGGAGCGGCGGGAGGCTGACGTCTCTTTCGGAGGGGGACACGGCGCTGCGCTTTGAGGCGGACAGTTTGTCGGACTTCTCCGTTGACTGCCGCGTAGAGCTGCGCCGCCACAGGAGGATGTCATGGTGACGGTGCGCGCCGCGCTGGAGACGCTCTACTGCGACAAAATGTCCCTCTCCAGGGCTGTCCCTGAGCTGCGGGAGGACGGGGCTGTCTTTGGCCGGGAGGAATCCCTCCCGGGGGAGATCCCCTGCCGTCTGTCCTATACCGGGGGATTTCTGGAGCGGTACAGGCCCGAACCTCTGCTCCGGGAGAGCGCCACGGTCTTTGCGCCGCCCGAATGCGGTGTGGAGGCCGGAGACCTGCTGACGGTGCGCGGCCGAGGCATGAGCGGGCAATTTGAGGCTCAGTCCGTGCGCCGCTATAACAGCCATGTGGAGGTCCTCGTCAAAAGGAGGGTCACGGACTGGGGGGAGGGTACATGAACGGGGGGGACATTGTATCGGCCGCGGCTGCGGCCCTGAAGGGGCGCTTTCCCGGACTGACTCTCTATGCCGAGCGGATGGGCAGAGCTTTTGTGCGGCCCAGCATCTTTTTACAGGCCAGTTGGAGCGACAGGCCCCTTCTGGGCAGGCGGCTGGAGAGGACTTTCATCCTGAAGGCGCTATATTTCCCGCCCCAGGGTGGGGAAGCGCTGCGCCGGGGGGAGGAGGCGGGCCGGAAACTGGCCGCCGCCCTGTCCGAGCTGCCCTGCGGAACATCTGTGCTCCATGCGCTGGAGTGCGCCGCCGGACCCAGGGAGAGGGACGACGCGCTGGAATTCACCTGCCGCTACCGGGTGCACTGTCTGCGGGAGAGCGAGGAGGACGGGATTCTTATGGGACGCAAGGAGGGCGGCATAACCCTCAGCAGAGAATAGGAGGAAGCGATATTGAGCGGTATTTTCGTCAATCAGGATAAAGTGAGGCCGGGATTTTACCACAGGTTTACGGCTCTGCCCCAGCAGAAGACGCTGGGCTCGGCCCTGGGCGCCGTCGCCCTGCCCCTCCAGATGGACTGGGGCAAAACCGGGGAGTGGATTGAGCTGGAGCCCGGCGACAGCCAGGAGACCTTCCGCAAAAGGACCGGCTATGGCAGGGAGGGCACGCTTCTGCTGCGGGAGGCCCTCAAGAGGGCCAGCAGAATATACGCCTGGCGTCTGGACAGCGGCGGCGTAAAGGCGAAAAAGACTCTGGGGGCGCTCACCGCCACAGCGGCCTGCGCCGGGAAGCGGGGCAACGACATTGGCGTAACCGTGACGGCTGCGGGCGACGCCTTCCTGGTCCGCACCACCCTGGCGGGGGCCAAGGTGGATGAGCAGACTGCAGCGATTGTGGAACAACTCAAGGATAATGACTACGTGGCTTTTTCGGGCACGGGCGCTCTCGCCGCCAATGCGGGCGGACTGCTTGCGGGGGGCGAAAACGGCGAGGCGGCGGCGGGGGATTATACGGAATTCCTGGAGGCCCTCGACCACGTCCCCATCAACGCCTTCTGCCTGCCCTACGGGGATACCGATCAGGAGGGGGCTTTCGCGGCCAAGGCCCGCTCCCTGGCTGACAGCCAGGGCAAGCTGGTGCAGGTTGCTTTGGCTGGGTACGCGGGGGACGACGAGCGGGTCATCAACGTCAAAAACGGCGTTGTCCTGAACGACGGCACGGTTCTGAGCCCCGCCCAGTGTACGGTCTGGGTGGCGGCGGCCGCGGCGGCGGCCGGCCCCGCCTCCTCCCTGACTTACCAGGCTTATGACGGCGCGGCCGCCCCCAGCCCCCGGCTCAGCGAGGAGGATACCGTGTCCGCCCTCCGGGGCGGGGAGTTCCTCTTCACGCCCTCCACCAGCGCCCAGGGACTGCCCATCGCCATGGTGGAACAGGATATCAACTCCCTGCTCACTTACACGGAGAACAGGCCCATGGTGTGGCGCAAAAACCGGGTGGTCAGGGCGCTGTCCTACCTGGTCAATTCCCTGGAGCGGGTGTGGCGGCTGTACTACGTGGGCAAGGTGAGCAACAACAAGGCGGGGAGGGAGCTGTTCCGGGCCGACCTTGTTTCCCTGATGCGGGAGCTTGAGGCGGAGGGCGCTTTTGAGGACTTTGACCCCAGGGCGGACCTGGCCGTGGAGCAGGGCTCTGAGCGGGACGCCGTGGCCGTCTCCCTCACCGTACAGCCTGTGGACGCCGCGGAGAAAATGTATCTGAGCGTGGAGGTGCGCTAAATGAGCGATATGTATATCATCAACGCGGGCGACGTGGTCTCGGGCAAGATGGCCACCGCCTTTCTGAAATACGAGGGCAGGAATATCCCCTGCTCCTGGTTCACCTCGCTGGAGGCGACCATGCGCAAAAAGAAGGCGGAGGCCCCACGTCTGGGGGCGACCTCCCTCATGAGCCGGACCATGGGCTGGACGGGCGGCGGCAGGGTCAAAATGTACTACGCCACCTCCCTGCTGCGCAGGCTGGCGCTGGAATACGCCAAGACGGGCAAGGAGGTACTGGTCGATCTGGTCGTCACCAACGAGGATCCCGCCGCCACATTGGGAGCCCAGGCCGTGCTTCTCAAAAACGTCAGCTTTGACGCCGTGCCCCTGGCCAAGTTTGACGCGCAGAGCAGCGATCCCCTCTCGGAGGAACTCTCCTTCACCTTTGACGACTTTGAGCTGCTCTCCGAGTTCACCCATCCAGCCATCGCGGATGTGGAGTAAGGGGGGGACGCCATGAGCAGGTTTTCCAGCTTTTTTCCGGACAGGACCCTCCCCCCGGCGGAGGAGGAGCGGGTAATCTCCAAGCGGTTCCAGGGAGACAAGGGGCCTCTGCGCTGGCGGGCGCGGGCGGCCACCGAGGCCCAGGCCGCCGCAGCGCGCGCCGCAGCCACCACCCGCAGGCAGGGCAGAAACGGCCCGGAGGAGGAGCGGGACGGGGACGCATATGCCAGGGAACTGGCCGTGCGCTGCCTGGTTTGTCCCGACCTCTATGACGCGGAGCTCCAGGAGGCATGGGGGGTCAAGACCCCGGGCGACCTGCTGGGCAAGATGCTCCTGCCCGGGGAGTACGCCGAGCTCT
>JAHZEH010000301.1:1947-2752 GCA_019421925.1 Clostridia bacterium | reverse complement strand
AGGGAACCCTGCCCGCAGATGTGTGGGGCTGTTCCAGGAATCCCATCTCCTCAAGGTCCGACATCTCGTTGCGAATGGTCGCCGAAGAGATGCCCAGGTCGCCGCGCTTGGAGATCGTGCGCGATCCGACCGGCGTAGCCGTGAGGATATAGTCGTCAATAATAGCCTGCAGAATCTTGATCTTGCGTTCATCCAGTTTCATATCCCCACCTCCTCTCAAACGTCCGGGTTTTTTGTTAGCACTCGCCTTTATTGAGTGCTAATCACTATATGTAAAATAGCACTTCACCCATGCAATGTCAAGCGGTTTTGCACAAGTAAAGCGCCTTTTTCCTTAAAATATCTTCCTGCGCCGCTCAGGCCCGCTCTGTCCGTCTAAAAACAGCTCTCCTCCAAAAAGCGCTCCAGCACAATGTTCTGGAGATCCAGTCCCCTGTCGCTCAGACGCCATCTGCCCTCTTCAAGCAGAAGCAGCCCCTCCCTCTCGCTGCGACGGACTGCGGCGGGATAGGCAGACCGCAAATCAAGGCCAAACCGCGCCTGAAAATCCGCCTGGGAAAATCCGTCGCACAGGCGGAGGGCCATCATGACAAACTCAAAGCGGGCCTCTCCCTCGGAGTCGGCGACGGTCTCCCCTATGGGTAATCTGCCCGAAAGCACCGCCTGCTCATACCCGGCAAACTCTGCCAGGTTGGTCCGGCGTATCCGTCTCCCTTCCTCCCAAAGGGCAGAACTTGCCCCCAAACCTGCCGCCAGATAGTCCCCGCTGAGCCAATAGCGCAGATTGTGGCGGCATTCAAATCCG
>JAHZEH010000301.1:0-1937 GCA_019421925.1 Clostridia bacterium | reverse complement strand
GGCAAAATTGGAGATCTCATAGCGTCCATACCCCAGGGACTGGAGCAGCTCGATACCCTCCCGGTGCATCCGGTACTCCTCCTCCTCGCTGGGAAGGACAGCCCGCTTCTCTTTCACGTCCCCCCACAGAGGCGTCCCCTCCTCCACGATGAGGGAATAAACGCTCATGTGCTGCGGGGAGAGGGCCGCCATGGCCTCTATGCTCCTGAGATGCTCCTCCACGGACTGGCCGGGCAGGCCGTACATCAAATCTACGTTGATATTCTCAAAGCCCGCCCGCCGGGCCTGCTCCACCGCCTGAACCGCCTGTTTTGCCGTATGAATGCGGCCAATCTCCTGAAGGAGCCTGTCATGGGTGGACTGTACGCCCAGGCTGATGCGGTTGCAGCCCGCGCTCAGGTACTCCTGTAATTTCTCCTCCGTCAGGGTCCCGGGGTTGCATTCAATGGTGATCTCCGCCCCCCTGTCAACCGCATAGCGCTCCTTCAGACTTTCCAAAATGGAGGCAATCTCCCCCGGCGGCATGAGGGAGGGCGTACCTCCGCCGAGAAACACCGTGTCCACGCCCTGCCCGGCCCGGGGCAGCAGGCCGATCTCCTCCCGGAGCAGGCTGGCGTAGCGCCTCATCTCCCCCTCCCTCCTGCCGGGGAAGGAGAGAAAATCACAGTATCTGCACTTGCGCGCGCAGAACGGCACATGGATATAAACTCCCAGCATGACAGCGAAAGGCGCGGAACCCGCGCCTTTTCCTTTCCTTAGTATGGTCCCTTAATTGATGCGCAGTACGCTCATAAACGCCTCGGAGGGCCCCTCCACCGAGCCGACCTGACGCATACGTTTCTTTCCTTCCTTCTGCTTCTCAAGCAGCTTCTTCTTGCGGGTGATGTCGCCGCCGTAGCATTTGGCCAGCACATCCTTGCGCACCGCCTTGACCGTCTCCCGGGCGATAACCTTGCCGCCAATGGCAGCCTGGATGGGAATCTCGAACTGCTGCCTGGGGATCACATCCTTGAGCTTCTCCGCCACGGCGCGGCCCTTGTTCTAGGCCCGGTCCTTGTGGACGATGGTGGAGAGAGCGTCGCATATCTCGCCGTTGAAGAGGAAATCCAGCTTGACCAGCTCGGAGCGCTCATAGCCCGCCAGCTCATAGTCGAAGGAGGCGTAGCCCTTGGTCCTGGATTTGAGCTGATCGAAAAAGTCGAAGATGATCTCATTGAGGGGCATGATGTAGTGGATATTGACGCGGGTGGAGTCGATGTACTCCATGTCCTTGAATTCTCCGCGCTTCTCCTGGCAGAGCTCCATAATGGCCCCGGTGTAGTCTTTGGGGGACATGATATTCGCTTTTACGATGGGCTCCTCCATATACTCGATCGTGCTGGGATCGGGCATATTGGTAGGGTTGTCCAGCGTAATAACCTCGCCGTCCGCCTTGTGTACCCGATAGATAACGCTGGGGGCGGTGGTGACAAGGTCCAGGTCAAACTCCCGCTCCAGTCTCTCCTGAACCACCTCCATATGGAGCAGTCCCAGAAAGCCGCAGCGGAATCCGAAGCCCAGGGCCTTGGAGGTCTCGGGCTCAAAGGAGAGGGAGGCGTCGTTGAGCTGAAGTTTCTCCAGGGCGTCCCTCAGGTTGCCGTAGTCCGCCCCATCCGCCGGATAGATGCCGCAAAACACCATGGAGAGCACCTTTTTATAGCCGGGCAGAGCCTCCACCGCGGGGTTTTCCGCGTCGGTAATGGTGTCGCCTGCTACAGTGTCCCCCACGCTCTTGATGGAGGCGGAGACATAGCCCACGTCACCCGCCCGCAGTGCGTCCACAGGGCGGAGGGAGGGCGTAAAGATTCCCACCTCCGTCACGTCGAACTCCTTGCCGCTGGACATGAAGCGGATACGCATACCCGGCCGAACTGTTCCCTCCTTAATGCGCACATAGG
>JAHZEH010000300.1 GCA_019421925.1 Clostridia bacterium | reverse complement strand
CGGTGAATTCCGCAAGGAGCAGCGCCAGCTCCGTATTGATGAAATGGTCGCTCTCAATGCGCAGATCATACAGCGCAGCCATCCGCTCCAGCGTTGCCCGTTTGACGCCGCTGATATTTCCGTTAACTTCCAAAGTTCCTCCTTGCGGGCCCTCTCGCCCTGAATTCATGATTTTTTCATTATAACACATCCGCATGCTTTGCGCGAAGAGGCGCACAATAATAGCATGCTTACCATTATCATCATCAATTATAATTCAGGCGGCGCTCTGCGCCGCTGTCTGCATTCCATCGTGGATGCCGGCTTCACCGGGCAGGTGATCGTTCGGGACAACGGTTCGAGCGACGACTCCCTCTGCTGCCCGCCTCTGGGGCTGGATCTCCGGGTTATCCGTGGGGATAATATCGGCTATGGGGCGGCCTGCAATCTCGCTGCGCAGGAGTGCGGCTCCCCCTATCTGCTCTTTTTGAACCCGGACATCCTCCTGACAGAGGAGTGTATTTCTCTGCCTCTGGAGATCATGCAGGGCATGGAGGAGTGCGCCATTGTGGGGGTCTCCCTGCAGGATGAGGAGGGCAAGCTCATCCCCTCCTGCATGCATTTTCCCAAACCGCGCCACCTGTTTGCCAAGGCCGTGGGGTTAAACAAGGTCCTCCCCAACCAGTTCCCCAACCACTATTGCAGGGACCAGAGCTCCAGCCGTGCCGTGGACTGCGTATTGGGCGCCTTTCTCATGGTCCGCCGGTCCGCTTTCGAGCAGTGCGGCGGATTTGACCCGGCATACTTCCTCTATTTTGAGGAGATCGACCTGGCACAGCGGCTGCGCCGGCGGGGTTACCTGTGTTACTATTGCGCGCAATGCCGGGCCACCCACCTGGGCGGGGCCAGTACCCGGAAAACTCCGGCGGCGGCACACAATTATTATGTCAAGAGCCGCAGGCGCTATGCCAGAACCTATCACAGCGGCCCCAGCTTCATGGCCCTGGCGGCGGCCTCGGCGCTCATTTTGCCCTGGCTGAGGGCCCTGTTTTACCGGAAAAACTCCATGTACCGCAGGAACCACCCATGAAGCTGGCCGCTTTTGATCTGTGCGGAACCCTGTACCGCTGCAATACCCTGTTCACATTCACAAGATGGCTGCGTCCCCGCAGCTTCTGGGTCCGACTGGCAGACACCGTACTCATCAAGTCCCTCAACGCAATGCGGCCCTCCAGGCAGTGGCGCAGGGCCCTCCATCTCCGGGCCCTTCGGGATCTGACAGAGGGGGAACTGGACTACTACGCCTATCACTTTGTCCGGGAGATTCTCCCCCAATACGCCCGCCCCTCCACATTCGCTCTTCTGGAGGATGCCCGCGCCGGCGGCTGGATCCCCCTCCTTCTCTCCAGTGCCCCGGATTTCCTTGTCCGGCCCATCGCCCATCACAACAACTTTGCCGATTGGTGCGCCTCCCGCTATGAGGCCAGCCGCCTGATCTACGACGCAACCGGGAAAAAGCAGGACTTTTTGCAGGACTATGCGCCCTGGGACGCCCTCTTTGTGTGTACGGATAACAGGACCGACCTGGCCCTGCTGCGCCTGGCAGACCGCCGGATTGTCTATGCCCTCCCCCACCGCCTGAACTGGTGGAGGGAGCGGGGGTTTTCGGAGGGGGAACTGGTGGGGGCGGATTCCCCATGTCTCGTGTTTTTCTTCCTCTGAGCTATGGCTGGAGCACCCGCTCCCAAACGCCTCTGGACCGTCTCTCCTTCTTTGTCATTCTGGTCCTCCCCCTCTGGTACTGCTCGGCGGTCTCCGCCTCCGCCCCCCTGCAGGCCGTGCTCCCGCCCTTTGCCATTGCCTTTGTGGCACAATATGCCCTCTATGAGATCGGGTACCTGCAAAACGACTGTGTGACCACCCGTTTTGAGAGTTCGCCCCATTTCCGTCTGCCCGCACCGAGGCAGGAGGCGGCAGCCCGCCTCTATCCCCTTCTCACCGCCACCCGGCTGGCCTTTGCCTGCGCCTGTCTGGCCCTGCTGACCCGCTTTTTCCCCGCCGGGCGGGTTTATCGATTCGCGGCCCTTCTCCTGATGCAAACGCTGGCTTTCGGAGCCCACAACACCCTCCGCTCCCGCTGGAATATCGCCACCTATCTGGCGCTCTGTACCCTTAAATATGCGGCTGTCCCCCTGCTCTTCGCCCCGAGCGTCTGGCCCCCGCCGCCGGCCGCTGCAGCGATGTTTTTCGCCTTCCCCCTGCCCCGCGCCGTAGAGCATGCCAGCAAGGAGAAATACGGAATCAAACTGCTGCGCTCCCTGAATCCCGACCGCTTCCGCCTGGCCTATTACGCTCTTCTTTCTATCATAACCTGCACCCTGGCGCTGCTGCGGCGGGAGACTCTCCCCGCCGCCCTGCTGTCCCTGTGGTTTTATGGCTACCGTGCCGCGGTCGCAGGCGCGCTCTCATTGTCCTCCAGGCTCCGAAAGAAGTACCGGGCCCCATAAAAAACGGGGAAATCCAATTGGATTTCCCCGTCAGAGTGTCAAAAAAGCGGCACACGCCGCTTTTTTGAGGTGACAGCATTTCCCTCTCGCCCCATGGGCTCCCGTGCGGGAAATGCTGAAAAGAACGAAAACCCGAGGGGTTTTCATCCGTTCCGGCGTTCACGCCGCCGGAGCCGGATAGAAGGTCAAGGGCCTCGGTCCTTGACAATCCCAGGAGTTCTCGTCAGTATGAAACGGGGAAATCCAATTGGATTTCCCCGTTTCACCTTCTCTATAACGATTTATTTGAC
>JAHZEH010000299.1:811-2783 GCA_019421925.1 Clostridia bacterium | reverse complement strand
TCCTTGAGGTTCTCAGCGGTGAGGTCGGTGTCCTGCTTGGCGCCGTTGGCCTCCTTGACGGAATCAAGGATGGCTTCGAATTTGGACTTCTCGATCTCCATAACGACGTCGGAGAACATCTGAATGAAACGGCGGTAGCTGTCATAAGCGAAGCGCTCGTTGTTGGTCTTCTTGGCAAGGCCGAGGACGGTCTTATCGTTGAGGCCCAGGTTGAGGATGGTATCCATCATGCCGGGCATGGACGCGCGCGCGCCGGAACGGACAGAGACCAGATAGGGGTTCTCCTCGTCGCCCAGCTTCTTGCCGACCAGATTTTCGGTATAGGCAAGCGCCTCTTCGATCTGTTCGACGATTTCAGGCGCAATCACCTTGCCGTCTTCATAGTAACGGGTGCAGGCTTCGGTAGAAACGGTGAAGCCCTGGGGGACTGGCAGACCAATCTTGGTCATCTCCGCCAGGTTCGCGCCCTTGCCGCCGAGCAGGTTGCGCATGTCAGCGTTGCCTTCGCTGAAGAGATAAACATACTTGTGTCCCACAGATAAGAACCTCCTATAGTTTATTATACTAAAAGACGTGAAACCATGGAAAATGCCCAAGGCATCTTTCGGACATGCCTTAGCTTTTCTATTATACAGTATTTCAAATGCCGGGGCAAATATTATCTTCCATTTTTTGCAGGGGAAAATGCATTTTTCAAAATTTTTCTTCCCGCACCAATCTCTGGAGAAATTCTGCCGGTTTGAAACGCCTCTCAAGGTGGGCCTCGTAATACGCGGGCAAAATGGCAGCCAGCTCCCCTCTGACTCCAGCAGGCAGGACGACCTTCCCCATGTCCCTGTCGGGCAGGGCGATCATGCGGCGGAGGGCCTCCAAAGTGAGGGGCGCCACCGCCTCCCCCCCCATCCGCTCAGCGCATTTGGCGCACAGCGCACTGTATCCGGCGTGGAACCGGCCTCCGGAAAAAGTGGACGCACCGCAGAGGGCGCAGCGCACTGTCGTGGGCCCATAGCCCAGCACGGAGAGCAATTTGGCCGTGAAACAGAGCATGAGGTCGGCCGGCGAGGACTCCCCATAACACAGAAAGCTGAGCATGTGATAGCACAGGGAGAACATCTCCTCGTTCTGCTGCCCCTCCTGCAAATTCTCCGCACAGACGGCGCACGCCTGAGCAGCGCTCTCCAGGCGGTCCAGATCGAGGCGCAGATCATAGAAGCTCTCCCTCAGGTCGCACTGGGCGACAGTAAAACGGCCGCCGAATTCCGACAGCACATATTCCCCGAAACAGAAGGGCTGGGAGCAGGCCAGCAGCTTGCTCTTGGGCTTTCTGCAGCCCCGGGAGGAGACGTCCATCCTGCCGCATCCGGGCGTAATCAGCGTCAGCATGCGGTCGGATTCCCCATAGTTGGCGCAGCGCGCCACAATTGCCGCCGTTTTGATGGAGGCCATCCCATCCCACTCCTTTCTCCCCCATGGTAGCCTTTTCCAAGGGAATTTGCAACGCCCGTCATACAAAAACGCGGCGTTTCCGCCGCGCCGACATACGCAGGTCAAGAGATGCAGGAAGGGACCACAGCCCCCTCCCTTCTAATCCACTCGGGACCGGTACACCGCGGAGAACAGCTGGAGTTGCTTTCCTCCCGGCGATTTCGGCCCGCCCGGTTTCGTGAGCAAAAAAGCGCTGCAATCTGCTCCATGGAAACAGCATACGGCTTAACCCGCACGTTGCCGCCCCGTTTTGTCAGGGCATCTGCTTCCCGCCGGACAGGCCGGCGGATGCGTCCCGCTGCTTTCTATAGTCCAGATAGGCCTCAACGCCCCCTGTCCGGGCAAACCTGCGCCAGAGTTCTTCCTGCTGTCCATCCCGTATCTGTTGTTCCATACGTTCCACCTCCAACCATAGCTTGCCCCGCCGTATGGTTTTCCCCTCAGGAAAGAGCTGGCCCCGCTGGAATCAACCAACGCTTGACAAACC
>JAHZEH010000299.1:320-801 GCA_019421925.1 Clostridia bacterium | reverse complement strand
GCATGGTCCGTGCACTGTTGCGCCAATCCTCCTTGACCTTCACCCAGAGCTGCAGATGGACGCGGCCGCCCAGCATCCACTCCATCTCCGCACGGGCCTGGGAACCGATTTTTTTAAGCATGGAGCCGCCCTTCCCGATGATGATGCCCTTGTGCCCCTCCCGCTCGCAGTATATGGTGGCCCATATCTCCGTCAGGCCGTCCTCGCGGACCTGCATCTTGTCGATATCCACTCCGATGCCATAGGGCACCTCCTCGCTGAGCAGGCGTAGCGCCTGTTCCCGGATCATCTCGGCACAGACCACCCGTTCGGGCTGATCCGTGACCATATCGTCCGGGAAATATTGGGGGCCGGGCACAAGCAGGGCGGCGATCTCCTGCTCCAGACGGTCCAGGCCGCTCCCCTCCGCTGCGCTGATCTCCAGCACCGACCGGAGGAAGGTCTGCTCTCCGAGCTTATCGCGCAGGGCGGCAACCGCATC
>JAHZEH010000299.1:0-310 GCA_019421925.1 Clostridia bacterium | reverse complement strand
CCCCGGGCGGCGTCAATCTAGTTAACGGCCGCAATGACGGGGGATTTTACACGGGAGAGGCGCTGCAAAATCGCCTCGTCCCTCTCTTTTATGCCGATCGTGGCGTCCACCACAAACACGGCGCATTCCACCTCATCCAGAGCGTCGTAAGCTGTTTTCACCATGTACTCCCCCAGACGGTTGCGGGGGGTGTGGATGCCCGGTGTGTCGATAAAGATCATCTGATAATCGGGCCTTGTGACCACCCCCATAATCCTGTTTCGCGTCGTCTGGGGGCGGGTGGAGACAATGGCCGCCGGCTGCGCGGCAA
>JAHZEH010000298.1 GCA_019421925.1 Clostridia bacterium | reverse complement strand
CAGAGCAGGGAAGAGGAGGGAGGAATCCTGGCCGGATTCCGACAGACGACGACGCTGCTGCGGCGTGCTCTATGGCTCTGCAAACCGTGGTTCGGATTTCATTCTTCAGGATAGGAAAAGAGGAGGGATTCCAGGATGAGAAATGAAGTGGATAGAAGGATGACCAGCGGCTTTTATCACTACTCCATCGGCGAAATGTCCAAGCTGCTGAGCATGCCGGCGCCAACCATCCGGTTCTATGACAGCCAGGGTGCGGTCGTTCCGGCCAGGAATGAGGAGAACCAGTACCGGATGTACACGGTTGTGGATAGGAACTATCTGCTGAAGGTTAAGGAGCTGAAGAATACAGGGGCCGGCCTCTCAGAGATCGGCCGGCTTCTCAACGAGGCCTCGCTGGAGGAGTGGCAGGAGGGACTCAGACGCATCGACAGGGAGATGGAGCGTCAGATTTTCTGGACAAATCTGCGGCAGGAGGGAATCCGAAGGCAGTTGAAACGGCTGGAGCGGCTTGAGGAGGAGCTGGGGCGGATCACGATTGAGACAAGGCCCCCGCTCTGGCGGTATAATCACCAGAAGAGAGAACGCTTTGAGGAGGGCCCCGGCCATATTGAGGCCCGCAAGGCGTGGACGGACGCCCTTCCGGCCAGCTTCCAATCCTTCCGCCTGCCCCAGAGCGATATCGAGGGAGGGGAGACAGGGGTGGGGATGCTCCAATGGGGTTATGCCATGGAGGCGGATATGGTGCCCGGTACGGGCCTGGACGCTCTGCCGCTGAGCGAATACCTGCCGCCCTGCAAGTGCGTCCGAACGGTAATCTGTACCAGCAACGAGGTTTTTTTAAAGCTCAAATACTTTCAAGCCGCTATAAAGTATCTGCACGATCATGCGTTTATTCTGGATGGGGACCTCATCGGCAGGAGTCTGGCGCGGGTCACAAACGGTCGGGGAGAGGTTTTGCACTACTATGAGGGTTGGTTTCCCATTCAAAACGCTTGAGAAATCTGTCACAGATTTTGCTTCCGGCCCCTTGACCTTCAAGAGCTTATAGGCCCTATTCTTAGGGAGCGGAGCAGTCCGCGCAAAAAACTCAGGAGGTTAGGATGATGACAAAGAAGTTGGTTTCATTGCTGCTGGCGCTGGCCATGGCGCTGTCTATGGCGGCGTGCAGTCCGGCCCAGACGGAGACGACACCCGTTCCGGCTGTGGAGACGCCGGAGCCCGTGGCGGAGGAACCCCAGGGCGAGGCACCGCAGCCTGAAGAGGGGACCGTGCTGGAAGCGGACGTACTGGTTATTGGCTGCGGCCTTTCCGGCCTGACCAGTTCCCTGGCCGCGGCCCAGAACGGCGCGTCCGTCATCACTCTGGAGAAGATGGCCTTTGCAGGGGGCAACGCCATTTTGTCCACAGGCATTCTCCAGGCGGCCGGAAGCTCTCTGCAGGCCAAGGCCGGGATCGAGGACTCCCCGGAGAAATATCTGGAGGATATGCGCTCCGGCGACGCGGCGAAGAGGGACCCCGTTCAGATGGAACTCGTTGCGGCCCGCTCGGGCAACACCATTGACTGGCTCATGGAGAACGGCGTGGAGTTCTCCGAGACCGTCTCCCAGGGCGTGGGCAGCACTGCCTTCCGGGCCCACCAGTCCCAGCCCGACGCCACGGAGCTGATTTCCGGGTTGCTGGAGGCAGTGGAGCGGGAGAATGTCAAACTTCTCTACGAGACGCCGGCTACCGCGCTGCTCACCGCAGAGGATGGCAGCGTAACCGGCGCCACTGCAGTGGATGCCGAGGGCAGAACCCTGACGGTTCACGCCAAGTCCGTCATCATTGCATCGGGCGGATTTGGCGGGAGTCCCGAGATGCTGGAGAAGTACTGGGGCGAGGAATATGCCAGGATGACTTATGCGGGCAGCCCCGGGACGACCGGCGAGATGATTGAAGCGGCGGCGGCGCTGGGCGCCAAGCTGACGGACATGGAGGAGGCGGCCTATGGTTCCCCCACGGTGGATGTGGAGAAAAACCAGCTGGTGACAGCGATGGTACTCTCTGGAGGAGCTATTCTCACCAACGGCGGGGGAGAGCGTTTCTGCAATGAGACGGGTAATCCCTACGAGACGGCGGCGAGCGTGGTTGGCACCGGGGAACCCTGTGTGTATGAGGTGTTTGACAGCCAGGTCTTTGAGAAGGTATATAAATGCTCCATCTACAAAAATATGGGGATTCTGATGGAGGCGGATACGCTGGAGGAATTGGCGGACAAGGCGGGCCTGCCCATCGAGGCCCTTCTCAAAACCGTGGAGGATTACAACGCTGCGGTCGGCGGAGCGGAGGACCCCTATGGCAGGACGATTTTCACCACCAAGATGGATACGCCCCCCTATTACTGCGTCAAAGTCGCCGCGGGCGGGGTTATGACTTTCGGCGGGCTGACCATTGACGAGTCCTGCAGGGTGCTCAAGGAGGACGGCACCGCGATCGGCGGACTCTATGCCGCCGGCGAGGCGACCGGAGGCTACCGCGCATACGGCTATGTCTGCGGCGACGCCAACATTCACGCGGCCGTCACGGGCAGGACCGCTGGAGAGGCTGCAGCTCAGAATTAATCCGCGCAAATGCAAAAAGGTCTGGAGCGCAAGGGGCATTTGGTTTATAATACTCCATATGTGATAAATACCGGAGCGCCGAAGGGCTGTCTAAGTACTTCGGCGCCGCCCCTTGATGAAATACCTGCCGTGTGTTCGTAGGGGGAAATCCGAAGAAATTCCGGCGGCGGCGGAGTTGTTGTGAAGAACGGATACAAGATCATCGACGTACATAACCATATCTTTCCCGGCAAGATCATGCATAAGGCCGTGGAGTCTATCGGGCATTTCT
>JAHZEH010000297.1 GCA_019421925.1 Clostridia bacterium | reverse complement strand
ATTTCGGCCCCGGGCTGGGCATGGTAGGATACAGTTAAAAGCGGCAGCCTTGCCGCGTGGAGGTGGATAAAGATGGAATTGACTTTTATGGAATTCATACAGGGATTCACCATCCCCGTGATTGTGTGCATGGTGGTCGGCGTCGTGCTGCTGATTGTTGAGATGTTCATCCCGGGGTTCGGAGTGACAGGGGTAGCGGGTATCGGCTTTTTGCTCCTGTCGATCATCCTGCGGGCCAACACATTGGCCGAGGCCCTTTGGATGACGGTGGTGGTCCTCATTATCGTGGGTATCCTGGCCCTGCTCTTTTTGCGAAGTGCCACAAAGGGCGCTATTGCGCACTCCCCTCTGGTATTAAAGGACTCCCTTGAAAAAGAGGAGGGGTTTCTCTCCACTGAGGACATGAACTTTTTTGTCGACAAGGTGGGCGAGACCCGTACCAACCTGCGCCCGGCGGGCATTGCCGACTTTGACGGCGTCAAACTCGACGTTGTGTCCGAGGGCGAGTTCATCCCCGATCATACCAAGGTGCGCGTGATGCGCATTGAGGGGCGCAGGATCCTGGTGCGCGCCGAGGACGATCCGGCCATCACCGGATAGACCGGGGAGAGTGTGGATACAATGAAAATTTGCTCAAAATGTGGAATGACCTTTGAGGACAAGGTACATACTTGCCCTAGATGCAATGAGGAGCTAGAGGTTTTGCCGGAGATTGCGGTCAGCGATGTCAGCCCGGAGGAGCTCAAGCGCATGCGGCGCAGGGACTGGGCCTATATCCTCGTTGGGACGCCGCTCTTTCTGCTCCTGATCTATTTCTGCTACAGCCTTCTGATCAGGCGCTAATTTGGTCCACCTGGTTGCAGGCCCCGCAAAAACGCTGCGGCATGTGGCGCTGATGCGCGGCGTTTTGAGGGGCTTTTGTTATTACGGAATGCGGCGTTGCCGCAGAAGGAGAAGAGGATGGAATATTTTGTTCCCGTCTTAATCATTGTCCTGATTGTTGTGTTTCTCTCGATCTTCCTCAGCTTTGTGCCTCTTGGGCTGTGGATCTCGGCGATGGCGAGCGGCGTCAAGGTTCGTATCTTTACGCTCATTGGTATGCGCATTCGTAAAGTCAAGCCTGCGCGCATTGTCAATCCCATGATTAAGGCCACCAAAGCCGGCCTGAGCGTCTCGATCAATAAGCTGGAGGCTCATTATCTGGCCGGCGGCAATGTGGACCGCGTAATCAACGCTCTGATCGCCGCCCAGCGCGCCGGTATTCCGCTGGATTTTGAAAAGGCCTGCGCCATTGACCTGGCCGGCCGCGACGTTCTCAACGCCGTGCAGATGTCGGTCAATCCCAAGGTTATTGAAACCCCCATTGTCGCGGCTATCGCCAAGGACGGGATTGAGCTGCGGGCCAAAGCCCGCGTGACGGTGCGCGCCAATATCGACCGACTGGTCGGCGGCGCCGGGGAGGAGACGGTTATCGCCCGCGTCGGCGAGGGCATCGTTACCACTGTCGGCTCCTCCTCCACCCATAAGGAGGTTCTGGAAAATCCCGATCTGATCTCCCGCACTGTTCTGGGCAAAGGCCTGGATGCAGGTACGGCCTTTGAAATCCTCTCGATTGATATTGCAGATGTGGATGTGGGCCGCAACGTGGGCGCTCAGCTTCAGATCGACCAGGCCGAGGCCGACAAGCGCATCGCACAGGCCAAGGCCGAGGAGCGCAGGGCTATGGCTGTCGCCGAGGAGCAGGAGAATCAGGCGGCCGTGCAGGGCATGCGGGCCAAGGTTATTGAGGCCGAGGCGGAGATCCCGCGCGCTATTGCCGAAGCGTTCCGCGAGGGCAACCTGGGCGTCATGGATTATTACAACCTGCAGAACGTACAGTCCGACACCAAGATGCGCGAGTCCATCGCCAGCGAGGCCAAGCCTTCTGTAACGGCCAAGGATAAGGAATAAAAGAGCATCTCCGGCTGGGGAGAGCGGGGCGCTGCAAGCGCCTGCTTCCCCTATGAGCCGTTTGTACGGCAATCAGTAAAGGAGGTGTTTGTGTGGAACTACTCATTGTGCTGTTCATCGTGTTCATGATCTTCGGCTCGTCCAGCAAAAAGACGAAGCAGGCGGAACAGGAGAGGCAGCGCCGCATCAGAGAGGTGCGTCAGGCCCAGGCCGAACAGCAGCAGACGGTGCAGGACAGCGCCGCGCAGGATACGGCAAAAAGCGGGACCAGTTTTTTCCAGGGGTCCATACCTGTGGACATAGGGCCTCTCCCGGTATATCAGTCCGGCGACAACTCCTTTCAGGGACAGGGCAGCATGGCCTACGCGGGACCGGAGGAGGGGGAGTGCGCGCCCAGCCACGTGCATGGCGGCGTGCAGGATGCCAAAGTTCCCCCTGAGAAGGAATTTGACTTCGCTGATGGAACCACAACGCCCATGCAGCGCCTGGAGGCCAGGCGCAGGGAGCAGGGGAAAAGGCGGTCGGCCGCCCCGCAGATGGACCGGCCACCCGTCTCAAATATGGAGCCCCCCCTTCAGCACCGCCTGGTGAGCGAGCTTGCTCCCGCCCAGGAGACGCTCCAGCCTCTTCGCGTGAAAACGCAGGCGGCGGGGGGGAGCTCCCTGCGGTTTTCCCAGAGCGAAGTGGTCAACGGAATTGTTTGGAGTGAAATTTTGAAACGTCCGCGCCCGGGTATCCCGCCGCGCAGACGATGAAAGGAGTCCGGAAAGAGTATGCTCAAGGTGTTCATTGCGGATGACAATGAAGGGATGCGGCTCATATTGCGCAAAGCGGTAGAGAAAGCCGGCCATGAGATCGTTGGGGAGGCCGTCAATGGCGCCCAGGCGGTGGATATGGTGGAAGAGCTCCGGCCCGATGTGATTTTCATGGACATTGAGATG
>JAHZEH010000296.1:1158-2897 GCA_019421925.1 Clostridia bacterium | reverse complement strand
AACGGCGGCGTCATCGAGCGCAAGGGCGGCCAGTGAGGGCCAATCATTTTGAAAAAGGGGTAAACGCCATGGATCAGAAGAAAACATATTATATCACCACGCCGATCTATTATCCGAGCGACAAGCTGCACATTGGACACGCCTACACCACGGTGGCGGGTGACGCCATTGCCCGGTTTAAGCGCATGAAGGGATATGATGTGTACTACCTGACAGGTTCGGACGAGCACGGCCAGAAGATCGAGCGCAAGGCCGCGGAGAAGGGCGTCACCCCCAAGAAGTATGTCGACGACATTGTCGATACCTTCAAGGAGCTGTGGAAACTGTTGGAGATTACCAACGACTCCTTTATCCGTACCACGGACAGCTTCCATGAAAAAGCCGTGCAGAAGATTTTCCGCCAGCTCTATGAGCAGGGGGACATCTATAAAGGGAGCTATACCGGCCTGTACTGCACGCCCTGCGAGTCCTTCTGGACCGAAACCCAGGTCAAGGACGGCTGCTGCCCGGACTGCGGCCGCCCGGTGGAGCAGGCCACGGAGGAGGCGTATTTCTTCCGTATGAGCAAGTACGCCCCCCGGCTGATCCAGTATATCAAGGACCATCCCGAGTTCATCCAGCCCCCGGAGCGGGCCAACGAGATGCTGCAGAATTTCCTGCTGCCCGGACTGGAGGACCTGTGCGTCTCCAGGACCAGTTTCACCTGGGGCGTGCCTGTGGATTTTGATCCCAAGCACGTGATCTACGTATGGATCGACGCGCTGTCCAACTATATCACCGCCCTGGGTTATGGCCAGGAGGACCACAGCAAATTCGACAAGTACTGGCCCGCCGACGTGCATCTGGTGGGTAAGGAGATTGTGCGCTTCCACACCATCTACTGGCCCATCATGCTCATGGCGCTGGGCCTGCCCCTGCCCAAGCAGGTATTCGGCCACGGCTGGCTGGTGCTCGACGGCGGAAAGATGTCCAAGTCCAAGGGCAACGTGGTGGATCCTGTCAAGCTGGTGGCCCGCTACGGTGTGGACGCGATCCGCTATTTCCTGCTGCGGGAGGTGCCCTTCGGACAGGACGGCGTATTCTCCAACGAGGCCCTTTTGAACCGCATCAATTCCGACCTCGCCAACGATCTGGGCAACCTTCTCTCCCGGACGGTGGCCATGATTGAGAAGTACTTTGACGGCGTGGTGCCCGCCCCGGCAGATGAGCAGGAGATCGATGTGGAGCTTGTGAACTCCGCGCTGGCCCTGCACGGCAAGGTGGAGCACTATATGGACGCCCTTAAGATGCCCAACGCCCTGGCGGAGATATGGAAGCACATCGGCCTGTGCAACAAGTATATTGACGTCAACATGCCCTGGGTCCTGGCCAAGAGCGAGGAGACCAGGCCCCGGCTTGGCACTGTGCTCTACCATCTCGCCGAGTCCCTGCGCATGATCTCCGTGCTTATCTCCCCCTTCCTCACCCATGCCCCGGCCAAAATGCAGGAGCAGCTGGGCGTGAGCGCCGGGGAGCAGACGGGCTGGGATTCCCTCTCCACCTTCGGCATGCTGCCTCCGGGCGCCCATGTGAAGAAGGGGGAGGCACTCTTCCCCCGCATTGATGTGGAGAAGGAGCTGGCCTCCATCGCGGCCGAGCACGAGGCGGCCATGGCTGCCCAGGCAGGACAGGCCTCCGGAGAGGAGAAGCCCGCGGCGACCGGAGAGACGAGGGCCCAGGAGAAGACGGAGGCCCCCGAG
>JAHZEH010000296.1:0-1148 GCA_019421925.1 Clostridia bacterium | reverse complement strand
CACGATCGACGATTTCGCCAAGGTGGAGCTGCGTCTGGCCAAGGTGGTTGCCTGCGAATATATTGAGAAGGCGGATAAGCTCCTCAAGCTCACCGTGCGTATGGGCGGGGAGGAGCGGACGATCTGTTCAGGTATCCGCAAGTGGTATGAGCCCCAGGACCTCATCGGCAAGACTGTGGTGGTCGTGGCCAACCTCAAGCCCCGCAAGATGCGCGGCATTGTCAGCCACGGCATGATCCTGTGCGCCAGCGATCCGAATGACGAGAAGCTCTCCATCGTGACCACCCTGTCCGACATGGAGGACGGGTTCCAGGTCCGCTGAGGACATCAAAAAACGGCCAGCTTCCAGCTGGCCGTTTTAATATGCCGGTTACATCTCGCCGAAATTTACTTTTTCAGCGCCGCACATGGGGCAAACATAGTATTCGGGGAGATCTTCGAACTTGACGTCCTCCACCTCGTCGTCGTAGACATAACCGCAGAGCAGGCAAACATGTTTCATTGGGCAGTACCTCCTATAAAGTTATTTGTATTGGGTGACAAAACTTGTGATGCGTCAGGATGCCCTGGAGTCCAAATAGGCCTGAAGCGCCCTGGCGAGCTGGTCGGGACAGGACGTATTCCCCTGGCAGGGGATGCCGCTGAGCCGCTCGATAACCTCCTGGACGCTCATGCCCTCAACCAGGCGGGAGACGCCGGTAGTGTTTCCCCGACAGCCGTTGGTGAAAGCGCAGGAACGGATAACATCGCCCTCGATTTCCAGGTCAATGCGCGTGCTGCAGACACCGCGCGGCTTGTAAGAATAATGCATGGAAAGCCTCCTGAAAGTTAACTGAGGTTATTTTACCTCAATTGTCCGTCCAGCGCAATGCTTTTGTGGGCGCGGATGAAAAAATCATGAGGTGGAGGAGGCGCATATTGGTAGTATGGCGCTTTTTCCCGGGGGATTATGCGCTCAAACCGCCTGTTTGGGCGGGAGACGCTTTACTTTAAGGCGGTTTCGCGTTACGATAGGAAAATCCGGGCTATGTCGTGGCCGGGAACGGATATAGAGAAGGGGACTTCATGGGAAATATCATTGATTATGTCTTGAAGGAGAAAATGCCCTTTGCCGGAAGGGGCTTTGGTGAGGTGGGCAGCCTGGTGCT
>JAHZEH010000295.1 GCA_019421925.1 Clostridia bacterium | reverse complement strand
CCCATACGGGAAGTCATATTCATCAGGGCCATACTCATCCATCTCATACTCTGACAGCCACCGGCCATCTGGCCCGGGCTGGTATTCATCCTCCTGGCAGTTGTCCTGCCGGCCGCTGGTCGGGTATTCATATTCGTCCGGCAGATAGAAGGAATCCGGCTGGTATTCCCCAGGTCCCCTTCCCCCCGGACCGTCCGGCGGTGCCTCCTGGGGCGCGGGTCTGGGCCGTTCTCCGGCTCCTCCCCTGATATGCAGCAGCAGGACCACCTCTCCCAGCGCGATCTCGTCCCCATCGAAGAGGGGCTCCTCCTGGCGGATGCGCTCTCCGTTGAGCCAGGTTCCCCTGCGGCTGCCATAGTCGGAGAGCAGGACCCGGTTGCCCTTCTGAAAGATGGTGGCGTGGACGGCGGAGACACCCCTGCCCTGCAATCGGATATCGCACTTGCCCGAACTGCCCAGCTGGTTTTCCCGTTTGAGGGCAAACCGCTGCCCATAGAGCTTATTCGCCTTTCCACGGGCGTCCGTCTGGGGCTCAACCACCTCGAGCATCCCCAGAGACCCGGTGAGCGCTTTTCTTTTTTGCACGCGCTGCGCCGCGTAATCCCTCCATACGGACTGTACCAGACGGATCACGATATAGACCATGAGTACGGCAAACCAATAGCGCATGGTCAAAGCGGCAATTTCATAGGCGTTTTGACTCAATATCCCTCATCCTCATTCTAAATTTGGGCAGACGAAATCCGTCTGCCCAAATAGATTACCATATCCTGTGATGTTTTACCCGCAAATTATCCATGAACTAGCTTTCATTTTCGTAATAATAGGCCTCTCCCGGCTATTTTTTGGACTTCATGAGCCGCAGGGCATTGACCACGCAGAGCAGAGCCACGCCCACGTCAGCCAGCACCGCCCACCAGAGGGAGGCAAGGCCCGCAAAGCCCAGCGCCAGCACCGCCATTTTGACGATAATAGCGAAAACAGTATTCTGCATGGCGATATGCTGGGTCCTCCGGGCCACCTGCACGGCCTGCGCCACAGAGGAGACGTTGGTGTTCATAAACACCACGTCGGCCGCTTCGATGGCCGCATCCGCGCCGCTTCCCATAGCCGCGCCCACATCCGCGCCCGCCAGAACGGGGGCGTCGTTGATACCATCGCCCACAAACATGACAGCGCCGCTGCGGGAACGGATCTGCTCCAGCTTTTGCAGCTTCTCGTCGGGCAGGAGCCTGGCATGGTACTCGTCCAGGCCCACGGTCTCGCTGATCCGCCGGGCAGCGTCCTCTGCGTCCCCCGTCAGCATGGCCGTGTGCAGTCCCATGGAGCGGAGCGCCGCGACCCCCTCCCTGGCGTCCCGCTTGATGCCGTCCTCGATCTCCATACGGCCCAGATACCGGCCATCCAATGCAAGGTAGACCACAGTACCCTGGCCCTGGGGGGCCTGGATACCGAGCGTGGCCATCAGTCCGGCGGAACCGGCCGATACCCTGCCCTGCTCCAGCGTTGCGGTCACGCCTTTGCCCGCGATCTCCCTGACCTCCAGGGGATGGCCCTCGGGCAGACCGCGCTGGGCTGCCGCCTGGCGCAGGCTCTGAGCCACAGGGTGGGTGGAGAGGCGTTCCGCGTCCGCCGCAAGGGTGAGCAGCCAGTCCTCCTGGACGTCCCCCTCAGGGATGATGCGGGCAAGGGCAAACTCGCCTTTTGTGAGGGTGCCCGTCTTATCCAGCACAACGGCGCGCGCTTTGGCGAGGGCCTCCAGACTGGCTCCGCCCTTGAACAGGATGCCTTTGGAGGAACCATTTCCAATGCCGGCAAAGAAGGCCAGCGGCACAGAGAGCACAATGGCGCAGGGGCAGGAGGCCATCAAAAAGACCAGCGCCCGGTAGATCCAATCCTTCCATTCACCCAGGCCCAGCAAAGGCGCGCCCACGGCCATCAGCAGCGCCAGCACGCATACCACAGGGGTATAGACGCGGGCAAATCGGGTGATGAAGCGGTCGATCCTCGGTTTATTGGCCGCAGCGTTCTCCACCGCGTCCATAATGCGGGTGGCCGTGGACTCGATGAGGGGTTTGGCAACGCGCATATGCAGCACGCCGCTGAGGTTGATCCCGCCCGAGAGCAGGGAGTCCCCCGCCCGGACATGAACGGGAACGGGTTCTCCCGTAACCGGGGAGGTATCCACACTGCTCTCCCCGCTGAGAATCTCGCCGTCCAGGGCGATGCGGTCGCCCGGGCGCAGAACCAGTTCGTCACCCACCCGGACCTCCTCCGGCTGTATCTGCCGTTCCGCCCCGTTCTCGAAGAGAATGACGCTGTCCGGCCTCAAATTGATGGCCTCCAGAATGGAGGCGCGGCTGCGCTCCACCGCCCGGTGCTCAAAGTACTCGCCCAGTTGGAAGAAGAGCATCACCGCCACCGCCTCGGGATATTCGCCGATAGCGAACGCGCCGATTGTGGCAATGGCCATCAAGAAATTTTCGTCAAATACGGCGCCGCCTGCAATGTTCTTTGCCGCTGTGAGCAGAACTTCCCAGCCCAGCACCAGATAGGAAACAATAAAAATACCCAGAGAAACGAAATGATAGTTATCCCCGCCCAGCAGATTGAGCAGGAAGCCCGCTGCAAAGAGTGCGCTGCCCACAATGTTGCCCTTCCAGCTTAGCCCCTCCGCGTGGTCATGTCCGCACCCGCAGCCCTCGCCGTGTTCATGTCCATGGCTGTGCCCGCACCCACAGGCCGGTTCACTGCCTCCGGGTTCGCCGTTCCCAGTGCCGTCCGGTCTGTGCGGCTCCCCATCCGGGTCCGTTTCCCCGCCCGGGTCGCTCTTCATCTGCCCGCGGCTCTCCACCGGCCCGCCCTCCGTGCCGGCAGCCGCCGGCGCGGCCTCCTCCTGGCAGGAGTGGCAGTGGCAGGAGGCGTCATGCCCATGATGTTCATGG
>JAHZEH010000294.1 GCA_019421925.1 Clostridia bacterium | reverse complement strand
TGCCCATCGCTGTCGTCGGCCTGCTCTCCGCCATCTACCAGGGCAAGACAGCCGTCTCCGCCATTCACATGACCGCCAAGCAGCCCGATGCCTCTGCAAAGGGTATCACCATGGCCGCTATGGTCGAAACTTATGCCATTCTCGCCCTGCTCATCTCGATCCTGCTTGTGTTCGGCATCCAGATCTAAAAGAAACAAGCATCTGATACGAGAGCGAGGTTGAGACATTGAGTGCAGATAGGATTCTACAGAAAATCAGACAGGACGCGGAGGCGGAGGCTGCGGCCATCCGCTCCGCCGCCCAGGAGAAAGCGGAGGCCCTGACGGCTTCCATCCTCTCCGAGGCGCAGAAGAAGGCGGACGCCATTGCGGCCAAAGCTGCGGCTGAAGCCGAGGAAATTGAGCGCCGCCGTCTGCTCATTGCCGGGCTGGAAGCCCGCAAAAACAAGCTCTCTTCCAAACGCGCCGTACTGGACCAGGCCTATGATCTGGCCTATCAGGAGCTCTGCGGGCTCAGCGGGGAGCGCTGGGCCAGGCTCATCACGGCCTGCGTGCTCTCTTCCTGCGAGACGGGCAGGGAGACCCTGCGTGTCCCGGCTGGGGATATTTCCAAATACCGCAGCGACTTTTTGACCCGGCTGGGCGAAGCTACCGGCCATGGCGGCTCTATGCTTGACCATCTCAATTCTGAGCTGAGGAAAGCGGGCAAGGAGGGGGCGCTGACCCTGGATGAGACCCCTGCACCCTTCGAGGGCGGCGTGCTCATTGTGGGGGAGAAGAGCGACGTCAACTGCTCCTTTGAGGCGCTGCTCCGGGCACAGCGGGAGGAGAATGAACGGGAGATCGCCGCGCTGCTGTTCGGAGTGGAGGTGTCGTAATGCCCCAGGATAGCTATCCCTATGCGGTGGGCCGCGTCAGGGTGCTGGAGACCCGCCTGCTGGACAGGGCGCGTTGGAACCGGCTCAAAGAGGCCGATCTTTCCGACGCTCTCAAGATCCTGATCGAGGCGGGCTACGGTGCGGGCGCTGCGGACAAGACGGATGTTGACTCCCTCATCGAGGCGGAGCTGGAGAACACCCGGGCGCTGATCTATGAGATCACCCCGGAGGAGCAGCTGACCAATCTCTTCTTGCTGCGCACCGACGCCCACAATCTCAAGACTCTGCTCAAAGCCCGCATGGTGGGCGTGGATGTGGATGATACCCTGATTGCAGGCGGCGTCCTGCCCCTGGAACAGGTCAAAGAGAGCGTCCGTTCAGGCGACTATTCCGCCCTGCCCCCCGCATTCCAGAGCGCCATGGAGAAGGCCGAGGCCATCCTGGAGAAGGATGGGGATCCCAGGGCCCTCTCGGCGGCCATCGACGAAGCGGTGTTCACCCATGCTCTTTCAGTGCTCAAAAAGCATAAGAACGGGGCCATTGAGAGCTATTTCACGGCCCAGATCGACTTCCTCAACGTTCTCTCCGCTATCCGGGCCCGCACGCTGGGCTGGGACGAGGAGAAGCTGCTTCCCCTGCTGATCCCCGGCGGCAATATTCCCGAGGGAACCTTTACGGAGAGCCTCAGGGTTCCGGCCGAACAGCTCGCAAAGGTTCTGGGCGTGGGTCCATACGGCCGGCTGATCGCCTCCGCCATGGAGGAGTTCCGGGAGACGGGCAGCGCCCAGGGCGTCGAAAGGCGCATGGACGGCGCTCTCATGACAGCCGTGCGGGAGGGAAAATACGACTCCTTCTCCATGGGTCCCATCCTGGGTTACCTGCTGGGGCGGGAGGCGGAGGCCAAGGCCCTGCGCGTGCTTTTCGCCGCCAAACGGGCGGGTGTTTCCGCCCAGCTTCCTGAGCTTTATGTGTGAGCGGGGAGGGAGAGAATATGAGCAGACAAACCGCAATTGCAGCGATTGGCGATCAGGATTCCGTCATGCTGTTCAAGGCACTGGGGGTTGAGGCCATCTATGCCATGGACACGCAGACGATTGAGAAAGCCATTCACCGGCTCGCCCGCGCGGGCTGTAGCGTCATTTACATCACCGAGCAGGCGGCCGCCCTGGCCACCGACGCCATCGAGAGATATAAGACGGAGCCCTTCCCCGCCATCATACCCATCCCCAACCGCTCCGGCAGCAACGGGCTGGGCATGGCGGGCATCCGCTCCAACATTGAGAAGGCAATCGGCGCGGACATCCTGTTTGGGGAAGAGAGGTAAGAGCAGAATATGACAGATCCCATCATCAAATCTGCCGATACGGCGGGCGTGATCGCCAAGGTGGCGGGGCCGCTTATTGTGGCGACCGGCATGGCAAACGTACAGATGTACGACGTGGTGCGCGTCTCCGAGAAGCGTCTGATCGGCGAAATTATAGAACTGCGAGGCGACCGCGCCTCTATTCAGGTATATGAGGAGACCGCCGGGCTGGGCCCGGGCGAACCGGTATACTCCACCGGCGAGCCCCTCTCCGTGGAGCTGGCCCCCGGCCTGGTGGAGGGAATTTTCGACGGCATCCAGCGCCCGCTGGAGGTCATCTATGAGCAGGAGGGCGACCGCATCACCCGCGGCGTCGACGTGCCCAAGCTCAACCGTCAGAAGAAATGGGCCTTTACGCCTGTGGCCAAGGTGGGCGACGAACTGACCGGCGGCGACGTGCTGGGCACTGTCCAGGAGACCCCCGCCGTGCTCCACCGCATCATGGTTCCCCCCAGGATGTCGGGAACCCTTGAGTGGATCTACTCGGGCGAGGCCACCATCACCGAGCCCATTGCCAGGCTGAAAAAAGCGGACGGGAGCACCTTTGAGCTGCCCATGCTCCAGCGCTGGCCTGTGCGCCGCTCCCGCCCCTATGGGGAGAGGATCGCTCCCAGCGAGCCCATGGTCACGGGGCAGCGGGTGATTGACACGCTTTTGCCCATCGCCAAGGGCGGCGTGGCCGCCGTCCCCGGCCCCTTCGGCCCGGGCAAGACGGTGGTGCAGCACCAGCTGGCAAA
>JAHZEH010000293.1 GCA_019421925.1 Clostridia bacterium | reverse complement strand
GGGGGCAACCTGGGCCCTGCGGGGCACACTGGTCTGCTGGCCCTGGGAGGGTCTGGGGGCCACGCCGCTGAGCACGCCCGTCTTGACGGGGGCGGCCTCCACGGGCTCCTCCTCCACCACCGCCTTGGGGGGATGGATGCCGCCGTCAAAGCCGGTGGCAATGACGGTAATACGGACGCCGTCGCCCATATCCTCGGAGATATCCGCACCAAAGATGATGTTGGCCTCGGGATCGGCCGCGTCCTGAATGAGGAGGGCAGCCTCGTTGATCTCCGCAAGGCCGAGATCGGGGCCGCCGGTCACGTTGATCAGCACGCCCTTGGCGCCGTCAATGGTGGTCTCCAACAGGGGGCTCTCGATGGCCTGGCGGGCCGCCTCCAGAGCGCGCTTATCCCCATCGGCATAACCGATCCCCATATGGGCCAGACCGGTCTGCTTCATGATAGTGCGCAGGTCGGCAAAGTCCAGATTGATCAGGCTGGGCTTGGAGATCAGGTCGGAGATACCCTGAACGCCCTGGCGCAGCACGTCGTCAGCAACCTTGAAGGCGTCGATCAGCGCCGCCCGGCCCACCACGGAGAGCAGTCGCTCGTTGGGGATGATCACAAGGGTGTCCACCTTCTCCTTGAGGGCCTTGATGCCGTTTTCCGCGTTGAGCATACGCTTGCGCCCCTCAAAACCAAAGGGCTTTGTGACCACGCCGATGGTGAGAATGCCCAGTTCACGGGCACAGTCGGCAATGACGGGCGCCGCGCCCGTGCCCGTGCCGCCGCCCATGCCAGCCGTAACGAACACCAGGTCGGACCCCTTGATGGCCGCAATGATGTCGTCCCGGCTCTCCTCCGCCGCCTTGGCCCCGATCTCCGGAACCGCACCGGCGCCCAGGCCCTTGGTGATCTTCTCCCCGATCTGAATTTTCTGATTCGCCCGGGAGAGATAAAGCGCCTGCCGGTCTGTGTTGACGGAAATAAATTCCACCCCGCCCAAGCCGTATTGAATCATACGGTTGACGGCGTTGTTGCCGGCGCCGCCGACGCCAACAACCTTGATCTGCGCAAACTGGCCCATTTCGACTTCAAATTCCAACATAATTCGGCGTCCCCCTCATTTGGTAAAGAAATTAATCAAAAACTGAATAAACCGGTTATCCGACCAATTGTTTCCTGCGCTGCTCAACCCGAGCTGATGGGTGTAAACGTGGTGCAGCAGGCCGTAAACGCTGGCAAAATTCGCCGAGTTCAGCCTGGGCATCCATGGCATGTCCACCACTGTATGGAATCCGCATCCGCTCTGGAATACCTCCTTGCTTCCCCGCATAAGGGCCAGTCCTCCCCCGCAGAGGTAAACCGGCGTGTCGGCCGCTACATGCACCGGGGCGCTCCGGATACACTCCCCCGCCATGCCCGCCATCTCCTGGGCCCTGGCCTCCAGAACATCCTGCACCTCCTCGTAGAGGATGCTCTCCATCCTCCCGTCCGTCAGCCGGTAGGTGTCCACCCGCCCTGTATAGTCCAGGCCGAAAACATGCCTCCGTTTGATGGATTCCGCGATGGAGGGCGATATCTGAAGCACATAGGCCACGTCCGAGGCAAGATGGGCCCCTCCCACCGGGAGGGTTGTCCTGTAAATACAGGCGGAATTCCGCACGATCAGCACGTCGGTGTGATAGTAGCCCATATCCACTACAACCGCGTCGTTAAAAGCGTCCTTCTCGGGGATGAGCATGAGTCCTTCAGCAAAAGCGGAGTCAATAAAGGTATCAATCTCAATTCCCAGTTCTTCAATTATGCCCCTAAGATACTCTTCAACTTCACAATCCAGGTAAGTATGGGAAATTACCCCCCAGAGCCTGTGCACGCTCATATTCACCGGAGGCTTATTTCTAGTATTCCCGTCCGTCTTAAAGTAGACGGGTGTGCTGAAGATGCACTCCATGCCCTCGGGCTGCTCCTCCCCTTCAAGGGAGGCCTGCACAAGCCTGTCAACGTCGTCCATCGTCACTTCGCGCATGCCGTCCGCCAGGATGAGCTCCGCCTGGGTGCACATCACCTTCAAAAAGGGTCCGGGGACGCCCACATGCACCCGTTTAATGCGGCGGTGCGCCTCCGACTGGGCGGTGTCCACCGCTGCCTGCACCGCCATACGCAGGCCGGGCTCGTCCAGGAATTTCTGCTTTCGCAGGCCCTTGTGCTCACTCACGCCTATTCCGTGGACTTCAAAACGCCCCTCATCATTGCAGGAACCAATCATGCACACGACTTTGGAGCTTCCAAAATCCAGGACGGCTTCGAGCTGTTTCATTCATCATCACCTAATTTTCGCAAGGATAGCGATTCATTTTTTCATTTTACTATAAATTCCACCCGCTGGCTAGACAAACCTCCAACTTGGACAAATTCGTTCACGGTTCTCCAAGTTACAGTCCGGGCGTTCCGCCGTTTTCCGCCGGATCACCGGGTTCCCCCTCCGGCTCCTCGTCAGGCGTCCCATCCTGTTCCTCCTCCGCCGGAATATCCTCCTCCCCCTCTTCCTGCGGGAAGGGGGCGTAGGAAGCGGATTTGATGTTCGTGACGTTGATGATGCCGTCGGCGATCCCCTGATTAGCCAGATCGGCAATCACCCCCTGGGCCAATTCAAACTTCTCCGTCAGCTCATGGGCCTGTCCAATGCGCAATATCATGCCCTCATGGGTAATGAGAACAATGTCCATGGTGCTGGTCATGTCAATCTCTCTGATGTTGACGATCTGATTGCTGCTGAGCAGATTTTTGAGCAGCACGGTCATGGCGGAGAGTTGGTATTCATCCTGGACGCCCAGCGTCTCGCCCAGCGTCATAGTCGATACCGCCACGCCTCTGATCACCACCATGCCGGTCAGGTCGGCTCCGCTTCGAATGTCAAGCACGACGCCGTTGTCGTCGATGAAGATGGAACGCTCCATATACTGGATAGCCGCGCAGGCCTGACGCTCCTGCACCGTG
>JAHZEH010000292.1 GCA_019421925.1 Clostridia bacterium | reverse complement strand
CATTGCCAAAGAGAACCTCCCCGTCCAGTATATTTATGAGGTGCCCGCCTCCGGTCTCACTACAGAGGATGGCCGGGTTACTGGCGCCACTGGCGTAGGCGTGGATGGCAAGCAGTACACCTTCCTGGCCGGCAAAGGTGTCATCCTGGCCACCGGCGGTTTTGGGGCCAATGTGGAGATGCGCATGGCCTATAACACCAAGTGGCCTAACTTGGATGAGTCTGTCGGCTGCACTAACAGTCCCGCTACTACCGGGGACGGCATTGCCATGGCCCAGGCCGTGGGAGCCAACCTGGTAGGCATGGAGATGATTCAGCTCCTTCCCCTCACCGGCGTCAATGTGGGCGACGAGAGTGGCCTAACTGTCAACGCCCTGGGCAAACGCTTTGTAGATGAGACAAGCCGCCGAGATGTCTATGCCTCCGCCATTTTGGAACAGCCGGGCAGCATGTGCTACCTTATCAGCAGCCAGCAGGGGAGCCGGATTGACGAGAACGGCATCAATTATCTGGGATATAACGTGGACCAGTGCGTTGAAAACGGCACGGTCTTCCGGGCCGATACTCTGGATGAGCTGGCCAAGCAGGTCAATATGGATCCCGAAGTTCTCAACGCCACGGTAAAACAGTTCAATGAGGCCTGCGCCACCGGTGTTGACGAGCTCTTTGGCCGCTCTATCTTTAATAGCACAGCGGTCATTGAAGACCACGGCCCCTATTATGCCTCCCCTGCCGCTCCCAAGGTCCACCATACGATGGGCGGCGTAGAGGTTGATACCGAAGCCCGTGTGCTGAATACTCAGGGCAGTGTTATTCCCGGCCTCTATGCCGCTGGCGAGGTCACAGGCGGATTCCATGGAAGCAACCGACTGGGTGGCAATGCGGTCTCAGAATGTCTGACCACCGGGCGCATCGCCGGCCTCACCGTTCTTTCGGACAACCAGTGAGCAGGCGGCCAAAGATGGCGTCGCGCTCCTTCGCTTCCATCACATCGTTTCCTGACGCATCAGAAAGGGCATCCCTTGGGGGATGCCCTTTTCCCATGTCATGGTTTCTCTGCCGGCTTCCCCTTCCGCCTTCTATGGTACAGCCAGTAGACAACCAGAGCCGCAGCGGCGGCGCCAAACACCACATAGATCACGGTGGAATAACCCTCCACAGCCGCTGCGACCTTGGGCCACGCCTCGCCAAGGGCCGCGCCCGCCACCACCAGCAACGTATTCCAGATGGCGGAACCGATCACAGTCAGAAAGGAAAAACTCAGAAAATTCATCTTGGCGATGCCTGCAGGGATGGAAATCAGACTGCGCAGCACTGGAACCATCCGGCAGAAAAACACAGTCTTGCGCTCATATTTCCCATACCAGGCAATCGCCTTCTCTAAATCCGTCTGCTTGAGATGAATATATTTGCCCCATTTGGCGACAAGCTTGTTCAGCCCGCCGCTGCCCAGCAGCGCGCCTATCCCATAGAGCACCACCGCGCCCGCATAGGAACCCAGCGTCGCCCACAGGATCATCCAGGGGACGCTCAGCTCCGCCTGGGTCGTCATAAATCCCCCAAACGCCAGAATCACCTCGGACGGAATGGGCGGAAATACGTTTTCAATCAAAATCAGCAGGAATACCCCAAGGTATCCATAGGCTGTCATGGTCGCAATCAACCATTGCTGCATCCGCATGCCCCCTTCACCGTTTATCTTGACTTAGCTGCAATGATTATATGTCCTGACGCTGCTGAATTCAACCATTTCTCCTTGAGGACGAAAAAAAGGGGCATGGATTGCTCCATGCTCCTCTTCGTTCGGACTTGTATTTCTTTTTTTCCGGAGGGATTACCTGCGGGCTTGGAAGCAGGCGCTGCAATAAATGGGCCTGTCATTCTTGGGCTGGAAAGGAATACGGGTGGGCGCGCCGCAAGCAGCACACACAGCATCATACATCTCGCGTTCGCCGCGCTCAGAGCGGTCGCCACGGGAAGCCTTCTTGGCATCGCGGCAAGCCTTGCAACGAACAGGCTCGTTCTGGAAACCCTTTTCGGCATAGAACTGCTGCTCGCCAGCGGTGAACACGAACTCGGCACCGCAATCACGGCAAATGAGAACCTTGTCTTCGAACATTTTGGATAGTCCCCCTGAAAAAAATAGATTACATTGTCATCTGAAAGCAACTGACCTGGTCTTTGACCCCACACTCGCCGAACTGCGAGGTTCGCTACTAGGGCATGGCCCCCCCACTACTACTCGTCTCAGATTTTACCAAGTTGAAGTTGTTTCAGAAAAAGAAGAATAGCTTCCATCAGAAATGCTTCAAGGTCTGATATAAACCTGGTCGGACTTACTTCTAAGCCGCACCATGATCACCGGGGCTTTGCCCGGCTTACGTGGATCGCTTTGCCTGCGACTGGCATCGACTTTCAACCACAGACTTACTCTCAGAGCAACTTCTGTAAGTATACCCTCTCTTTTCGAAAAAAGCAACTGTTTTTAAAAACTTTTAATCGCATCTCACATTCTTCTGTAAACAATGAAAAAAGCGAAGAATCTGACCTTCGCTCTTTTCCCAGGGAATATTACCTCTCATCAGTATTGTATTGGGCGCGGCTGCCGCCGATATACTTGGGCCGGGTGCGCGCCAAAACCACGTTGGCCATCCCGATTTTAGCATATTCACTGCGAATGGGCACAACAACAGGCCTCAGATGCATGCCGATGATGGTGTCGCCAATGTCTATCCCCGCATGGGCACGGATAGTCTCCACCACAACCGGATCCTCAAAGGCATCCAGAGCCGCCACAGAGAGCGCGCCGCCCGCCTTGAGCGCGGGGCGCACATTGACCTGCTCATAGTGATATTCCCTCATGCAGGCCCTTTCCACCACCAGCGCGCGGTTCAAGTGCTCGCAGCACTGCACGGCCAGATAGAGTCCCCGGGCGCGAACCGGCTCCAGAAGCCCCTTCATCAGGGCCTGTCCAATCTCCTCGCTGGAATAGGAGCCAATCCTGTGGCCG
>JAHZEH010000029.1:4905-13574 GCA_019421925.1 Clostridia bacterium | reverse complement strand
CACGGACTGGCTGAGGAATCCGGAGAGCCGCTACGACTCCCTGGACAAGGACGATTGATTCAATTCCGCAACATGTGTGAAAGCTGTTGCGGAATTTTTTTTGTGCCCGTGGGGCAGTTTAAAAGAAGCAAAATGGGCGGTGATGGCATGAGCAAAGAAACATGGCTGGAAAAAAGGCTGGAATCTTTGATAAACAGCTTGGAAGCCATGGGGCTGGACGACTACCTGGCCAAACGGAACAACACGAGGCGCATGCTGTGGAACAGCTTCCTTGTGGGGATAGCCCGGGGCCTGGGGACGGCGGTGGGATTCACCATCCTGGGGGCCATCCTTTTCATCATCCTGCAAAAAATCGCCATGGCCAACCTCCCCATTATCGGGGATTTTATCGCGCAGATCGTTCAGTTTGTGGAACGGAGCGCAAAATAGCAGAACCGCGCCGGCGCGGAAGGACAGGAGGAATGTGCGGTGCAGCAAGTATATTACGGCCTCAGGGACGCTCTTTTGTCCAGGGAGGCCCTCTTCGCCCATGCACGGGAAATTGCCCTTGAGGCCACCACTCCGGGGAACAGGAGCGATTTCATGCGTCTGGGCCTGGATGAAAAACGGTTGACCACGGCCCATCTGAGCGCGGCTCAGGACACCGAGGATATCGCGGCCCAGTGGCTACTTGACCACTTTCACGTCCTGGAGCAGGTCTGCAAGGAGCTGGAGGGCGCCTGGCAGCCTCTGCGCAAACTGCCGCGCATTGCCCAGGGTCCATTCGCGGGGCTGCCGAGGGTATACCGCGTTGCGGCAGATATGACCGGGCACCATGAGGGACAGCTCGACGAGCAGCTCATCGTGGGTTATCTCCGATCCTATCAGGAGGAGAGCATCCTGACGATGGACGAGCTCTGGGCACTTCGCACGGCGCTGCAGACGGCGCTCATCAAACTGTGCTCCCTGCTGGCGGTGGAGTGCCTGCAGGTCAGGGCCTGCCGCAAGTCCGCGGAGGAGAACGCCCTCCGCCTGTACTCCATGAAACCGGAGGAGGCGCGGGACGCTCTTCGCAAGCTGCCGCTTCGTGAACCGGAGTATGTGGAGCGCCTGTGCAGCCGCATGCGGGAGTGGGGGGGAAGCGCCCTGGCGGCCGAGGAGCTGGCCCGGATGGATACGGATGAGCTGCGAATGGCCCAGGCTGCCCACCGGCAGCAGCTCCGCCGCAGGCTTCTGCTGGGCAACGCCATCACCAGCATTCGGCTCCTGGGGGAGATGGATTGGGAGAACGTATTCCGCGCCATCTCCAAGGTGGATGAGATATTGGAGGACGATCCGGTGTTCCGACTGATGGACACCTCATCCCGATGCTATTACAGGGACTGCGTCACACGCCTCGCCCGGCGGGCCGGGGTATCGGAGTCGGCGGTGGCACGGGGCGCTCAGGCGCTGGCCGGGGAGGATCACGAGGGGCTCTCTCCGGGGGAGAGGGCCCGCCAAAGCCATGTGGGCTGGTATTTATGCAGCGGGGGAAGGCCCCGGCTTCTGCATGCCCTGCGGCCGGAGATGGGAAAGGGCCGCAAATCGGCCTTTGGTTCCTATCTGGTGGCCGTCTCGGCGCTCACGGCGCTTTTTTTGTTACTGGCCGTCTGGGCGGGAGGCGGAGAGCCGGGAGACTGGTGGGGGCTGGCTCTGGCCCTGCTCCCGGGACTGGTATGCGCCTGGAGTTTCTCCCAGTTTATCATCCAAAGGCTCCTCACCCGCCTGCCGGTCCGCCGCCTGCCCCGTCTGGAACTGAAAGAGGGTATCCCGGACGCCTACCGGACGCTGGTGGCGGTCCCTGTCCTGGCGGGCAGGGCGGAGGATGCAGCGGCCCTTGCCGGACAGCTGGAGAGACATTATCTCGCCTGCCGCGGGGGGAGAAACCTCTTTTTTGCACTGCTCTGCGACCTCCCCGGCGCGCCGGAGGAGGAGATGCCGGGAGACGGGGCCGTCCTGGAGGCGCTCCGGGCCCGGATAGCGGCGCTGAACGCCAAATATCCGGCGGAGGAACCGGCCTTTTTCGTGTTGACCCGCAGGCGGCGGAAGAATGCCGAGGGGGTCTTTGAGGGGTGGGAGCGCAAGCGCGGGGCGCTTGTGCAGCTCAATGCGCTGCTGCTCGAGGGGAAAAGGGAGGCGTTCTATGAGAGTGCTGCGCCGGAGGATATCCGCTTCGTCGTCACGCTGGATGCGGACACCCGGCTGCCGCTGGACAGCGTGCGCAAACTGGTGGGCACCCTGGCCCATCCCCTGAATCTGCCCGAATTCGACGACCAGGGGATGCTGCATGGCCACGCGGTCATTGTGCCCCGGATGGAGGAGACGGCCGACAGCGCGGCAAAGACGGGCTTTTCCCGGCTGTTTGCAGGCATCTCCGGACTGGACGCCTACTCCAGCGCCGTTTCCGAGACCTATCAGGACCTGTTCGGGGAAGGCAACTACGGAGGCAAAGGCATCTATGATGTGCGCGCGTTCACCAGGGCGCTGACGGGTTTCATACCCGAAAATGCTGTACTCAGCCACGACCTTCTGGAGGGGTGCTATGCGGGGGCGGCCTATGCCTCGGATATCGTGCTCTACGACGGCCAGATCGCCCGCTACCTGCCCTTTGTGGTCCGCCTCCACCGCTGGACACGGGGGGATTGGCAGCTCCTGCCCTTTGCGCTCGGCGGCGCGGGATTGAGCCCGCTGCACCGCTACAAGCTGGTGGACAACCTGCGCGCCAGCCTGCTGAGGCCCTCGGCCGTGTTGCTCTTCCTGCTGACACCCTGGGTACCCGGGGCATGGTGCTGGAATATCCTGGCTCTGTTCGCCCTGTTCTGCGGGGATCTGTTATGCGCGGCGCGGCTGCTGCTGGTGCGCCAGGACCTGCATCTTCGTATTGTCAGCTCCCTGGGAGGGATGAAAGAGGCGTTGCTGCGCATCCTCTTCTCCCTGTGCGTACTGCCCTATGAGGCAGTCCGCCTCTGCGACGCCATCGGACGGGCTTTTTGGCGCACCTTTGTCAGCCATACCCATATGCTTGAATGGAAGACCGCCGCCGACAGCGAGCGGGACGGCAATCCCGGCCTGTCCGGACATTACCGATCCATGTGCATGGGGCCGGTTCTGGGCACAGCCGCCATTGTATCCGCCCTGCTCACCGGCCATGTGCTGATGATCCCGCTGGGGATTCTGTGGTGGTTGGGACCCTATGCGGCGTGGAAGGGGAGTAAGCCCCGGTATACCACCCTCCTGCGGGAGGAGGATGCGGACTTTCTGCGCCAAAGCGCCCGACAAACCTGGGAGTACTTTGCCGTCCATATGAGCCCCGCCCGCAACGACCTGCCTCCGGACAATGTTCAGGTGGAGCCCAGGAGGCCCGTGGCGGAGAGAACCTCTCCCACCAATATCGGTATGGGCCTGCTGGCCCCTTACGCCGCCTTCCGCCTGCAGTTGATCGGGGAGGAGGAGATGCTCTCGCGCACCCAGGCCACCCTCTCGACGGTGGAGCGGATGGAGAAGTGGAACGGGCACCTGTATAACTGGTACGACACGCAATCCCTGGCGGTACTCCGCCCGCGTTTTGTCTCCACCGTGGACAGCGGCAATCTGGCGGCCAGCCTGTTCGCTCTGCGGGAGGCGCTTCTGGGCTTTGCAGACGGCAGGGCGGAGACACTGGCCAAACGGGTGGACGCCCTGCTCTCCGCAATGGATTTTTCCGCTCTTTATGACAGGGAGCGCAAGCTGTTTTATATCGGCTTTGACGCCCAGAGCGGCGAGATGAACGGGGCCCACTATGACCTCCTCGCTTCCGAGGCACGGCTGACCAGCTTCTGCGCCATCGCCAAGGGGGATGTGGAGGGGGAGCACTGGTTCCGGCTGGCCCGCCCCCTGACGGTCATGGAGGGCAACCGTCTGCTTATCTCCTGGAGCGGCACCATGTTTGAATACCTGATGCCCGTGCTGTTTACCGGCCTCGCGGGGGAGACACTGCTCGACGAGAGCGTCCGGGGGGCGGTGGCCGCCCAGCGCGCAGCGGGAAAGGGAAAGCCCTGGGGCATTTCGGAATCGGGATACTACGCCTTCGACCTGAACATGAACTATCAGTATAGGGCCTTCGGCCTGCCCGGCATGGGGGTGAAGCCCGCCCGGGAGGACTGGGTCATCGCCCCCTATGCCACCGCTCTGGCCGCCATGATCGATCCGGGCGGGGCGGCGGACAACCTGCGCAAACTGCAGGAGCTGGGCGCGCAGGGACAGTACGGCTTTTATGAGGCGGTGGACTTCACGCCCGAGCGGGTCAGCTCCGGGCAGTACCGGATTGTCAAGAGTTTTATGGCTCACCATCAGGGGATGAGCCTGCTGTCGCTGTGCAATGTGCTGTGCGGCGGCGCGGTGGCCCGGGCATTCCTGGGGGCGCCGGAGGTGGCGGCCGTCAACCTGCTGCTGCAGGAGCGGCTGCCGGAGAGGAGCATTGTCATGAAAGAATATAACCGGGCGCTGCCCAAGGCTGTGCTCCCCCCTTTCGACGAGGTGCGGGCCCATGTCATTCTCCCCAGGGGTTCTGTCCCCCAGGTCTGCCCCCTGAGCGGCGGAATCTCAGTGCTCGCCTTCTCGGACGGCAGGACTGGGGCATCCTGGGAGGGCGTGCAGCTCTACCGGAGCGACTACGACGGGGCCCGGGGCGCGCCTGGCTGCGCAATGTATGTCAAAACCCGCGAGGGGGGATTCTGCGCCTCCCAGGGGGATGCGGTCTTTGAGACAGAGAAGGTGGTCTACCAGCGGACAGAGGGGACCCTGTCCACTCAGATGGCCGTCTGCTCCGCGCCTGAGCAGAAGGCGGAACTGCGCCTGCTCACTGTGACGAATCACGGCGGAGAGAACGTGGAGTTCACACTCTACGGCTATGTGGAGGTCAGCCTGTGTACCCGGGAGGAGTACGCTGCCCATAAAGCCTTCCACAAGCTGTTTGTTGAGAGCGGCAAGCCTGACGGGAATACCCTGACCTTCTCCCGGCGGCCCAGGCGGGGTGGGGAGCCCCGGAGCCTGGCGGTTCGCTGGTGCGCGGGAGGGCAGCCCCAGAGCACAAACTCCCGCTTTTCCGCCTTGGGCCGCAACGGGAACAGCTGGGAACCGGCCTTCCTGCGGCAGGGTATGGAGCCAGGCTTTGAGCAGGTGCCCCTCGACCCCTGCGCCCTGTTTGCCCAGAGTTTCTGTCTGGAGCCGGGGAACAGCCTGAAGGTGGGAATGGCCGTCTGCGTTGGCATGGGTGAGGAGGCCCAAGCCGCCGCCATGGAATACAATTCTCTGGATAAGTTTGACGCGGAGTTTTCCCTGGCGTGGAGCTATGCCCAGGTCAGGGCCAAGTACCTGGGAACAGACGGTCCCCAGCTCATCGCCCTGCGCCGGGCTTTTACCCGCATCCTGGCGCCGCTCCCGCCGGATGGGGAAAAACTGCGCGCTCTGGCCAACTGTACCCTGAGCAGAAAGGGGCTCTGGAGGCTGGGCATCTCAGGGGATCACCCCATCTGTCTGCTGGAGGTGGGTCAGGACGGCCTGCCCTGCGCCCGGGAAGCGGCGCTCCTCTATCAGTACGCCCAGATGTGCGATTTCCGGTTTGACCTGGTGGTGCTTGACACGGAACAGGCGGGATACGACCGGCCTGTGCTCGATCAGCTCCGCCAGATATTCCCGGGGGTTGAGGGGATTTTCATCTTGGACGGGGCTACGGTTCAGGAGGAGGAGAAGGTGCTGCTTCGGGCGGTAGCCGCGCTGCGCCTGAGTTCCCTCCCCTTTGCCCGCCAGTTTCCCCAGGAGACAAACCGCCAGCATAGGGTCAAGCAGGGCAAGCGGGGGGACGCCCTGGCCCTCCCGCTGCCCAAGCTGGAGCACTGGAACGGCTGGGGCGGGTTCGACGGCATGGACTATGTTATCCGCCTGAACGGCAAGACGACCCCACTGCCCTGGAGCAACATACTGGCGGAGGAGGGGTTTGGGGCCATCGTCACCGAGAGCGGAGGCGGTTATACCTGGTCGGACAACAGCGCGGAACACAAATTGACCCCTCTGGCCAATGACCCCGTGGCCGACACAGGGGGCGAGCTTCTGCTGGCTCGTGAGGAGGGCGGAGCCTTCTGGAGCCTGCTCCCCGCCCCCCTTCCGGCCGGGGAATACCTGATCCGGCATGGGTTCGGTTTCACACGGTTTTCCTGCGGGGCGGAGGAGCTCTATCAGGAGTGCTCCGTCTTTGTGCAAAACGGCGTAAAGTGTTACCATGTGGAGCTGCGCAACCCTTTGAAGAAACGGCGTTCCCTGTCGCTCTACTTCTGCGCGGAATGGGTGCTCGCCCAGTGGCGGGAGAAGGCCAATCTGGTCTATGCCCACCGGGAGAACGGCATGCTGCTTGCAAGCTGTGCCGGGGAGCAGGGCGTGGCTTTTGTCTGCGCTCCCGCCCAGCCGGGCAGCTCAACCTGCAGCCGGGCGGAGTTTTTTGGACAGGGAAACGGCGGAGAGATCGCCGCCCTGGCAGGCGGGGAGCTGAGCGGAAAGGCGAGCGGGTCTTTGGACGCCTGCGCCGCGCTGCGCGTCCCCGTGACCGTGGAGGCCGGAGAACGGGTCTGTGTGGACTTCCTGATTGGCTGGGCGGAGAACCCGGCGGCGGCCCGGATGAAGGCCGACTCCTTTGTGGCCCAGGGCGGGGAAGCGGTTCTGGCCCAAGTGCGCGAGAAGTGGCGGGAACGGCTGGGCGCTTTGCAGGTGCGCACCGGGGACCGGGCCTTCGACCGCATGATGAACGGCTGGCTGCTCTACCAGGTCTATTCTTCCCGGCTTCTGGCCAAGGCGGGCTACTACCAGGCGGGCGGCGCGACGGGCTTCCGGGACCAGCTCCAGGATACCCTGGCGCTGCTTCCCACCAACCCGGGCCGCACGAGAGCCCAGATACTCCACGCGGCCGCTCACCAGTTTGAGGATGGGGACGTGCAGCACTGGTGGCATGAGCCCGCCCGGGGCGTGCGCACCTATATCTCGGACGATCTGCTCTTCCTGCCCTATGTGGCCCTGGCTTATGTGGACGCCACAGGGGATGGGAGCATCTGGGAGGAGGAGGCTCCCTTCCTGGCCAATATGGACATCCCCAGCGGGGTACACGACATCTATGCCGAGGCCCAGCCCTCGGGGAACAGCGGCACCCTCTACGAGCACTGCCTGCGCGCCATCCGGCGGGCCTCGCGCCTGGGAAGCCACGGACTGCCCCTGATGGGAACGGGCGACTGGAACGACGGCATGGACCAGGTGGGCGCAGGAGGTAAGGGGGAGAGCGTTTTTCTGGCCTGGTTCCTGTGCGCCATTCTGCCCCGGTTCTCGGCCCTGTGTGCCAAACGCGGGGATGGGGAGGAGGCGGCCGCCATGACCACGTTGGAACACGCCCTGCGGGCGAATCTGGAGAAGCATGGCTGGGATGGGCAGTGGTACCGCCGGGCATTTTTTGACGATGGAACCCCTCTGGGAAGCGCGGGAAACAGCGAGTGCTCCATCGACGCCATCTCCCAGGCGTGGAGCGTTCTGGCGGGCGGCCCGCAGAAGCGCTCCCGTAAGGCCATGGAGGCGGTTTGGCGCAGGCTGGTGGACGAGGGGACCGGCATCATCAAGCTACTCGATCCGCCCTTTGCAAACCAGCTGCCCCGGGCCGGTTATATCCAGGGATATTTGCCCGGACTTCGGGAAAATGGCGGGCAGTATACCCATGCCGCCGCCTGGGTGGTTCTGGCTGTGGCGGGGCTGGGGGATCTGGAGGGAGCGGCCCGGCTGTGGAGCATGGTCAACCCCATCCGGCACGGCGACAATCCCATCGTCATGTCCATCTACCAGGGCGAGCCCTATGTTATGGCCGGGGACGTATATGCCGGAAGCCATCCCGGGCGGGCCGGCTGGAGCTGGTATACCGGATCAGCGGCCTGGATGTACTGCGCGGGCCTGGCGCTGGCGGGCATCACAATGGAACAGGGGATGCTCAAACAGGGGGAGAGCGCCCCGCAGCTGGGGGAGGTCAGCGTGCAGTACCGCCCGCCTCGATAAACTATGGAAAAAGAGCGTCCAAAGGGCGCTCTTTTTTGAGGGTTCAGCATTCCCCTCTCGTCCTATGGGCTCCCGGGCGGGAAATGCTGAAAAGAACAAAAAACTTGAGGTACTTCATCCGTTCCGGCGTTCGCGCCGCCGGAACCGGATAGAAGGTCAAGGGCTTCGGTCTCCGACAATCCCAGGTTTTTCGGCAGGGTGAAAAAACGCCGCAGGGGCGCGCTTTTTTGCTGTAAACCTGGAAATGTGGTATAATTTTAAACTGGATTGATATGCGCTCTGCGCAGGGACGGAGGAAAAGATGGAACAGGGTTTTCTGCCGCTGACCCGGGCGGAAATGGAGGAGCTGGGCTGGGACAGGCCGGACTTCTGCATTGTGACGGGGGACGCCTATATTGACCACCCCAGCTTTGGCACGGCGATTATCGCGCGGGTTCTGGAGAGCCAGGGGTACAAGGTGGCGATTATCGCCCAGCCCGATTGGCATTCCACGGCGGATTTCAAGCGCTTTGGCAGGCCGCGCCTGGGTTTTCTGGTCAATTCGGGCAACATAGATTCCATGGTGAACCACTACACAGCGGCTAAAAAGCCCC
>JAHZEH010000029.1:3116-4895 GCA_019421925.1 Clostridia bacterium | reverse complement strand
GGAAGGCGGGGGCGCGGCCCGACCGGGCGGTGATCGTCTATGTCAACCGCATTCGGGAGGCATACCGGAAGGTCAACGTCATCATTGGGGGCATTGAGGCCAGCCTGCGCCGGTATGCCCACTACGACTACTGGGACAATAAGGTGCGCCGCAGCATCCTGGTGGATTCGGGCGCGGACCTGCTGATCTATGGCATGGGGGAGAAGCCGGTGGTTCAGGTGGCGGACGCCCTGGAGGGCGGGCTTCCTATTGACCAGATCACCTATGTGCCCGGCACCTGCTATCTGGCCTCGAGTCCGGAGGGGGTGGAAGATTGTATTGTTATGCCCTCTTATGACGAGGTTCGGGAGGGGGGCGAGGCCTACTGCACCGCCTTCATGCACCAGCAGCGGGAGACAGACGGCATCCGGGGCAGGCCCCTGGCCCAGCAGAACGGCCGGGACTGGGTCGTCGGCAACCCGCCACCCGAGCCCCTGACCATGCGGGAGATGGACGAGGTGTATGGCCTGCCCTATATGCGGGCCCCCCATCCCTCCTATCAGGAGCATATTCCGGCGCTGGACGAGGTGGAGTTCTCCATCACCTCCTGCCGGGGCTGTTACGGCGGGTGCAGCTTTTGCGCCCTGGCCTACCATCAGGGCCGCACCATTCAGGTGCGAAGCCACGCCTCCATCCTGGAGGAGGCCAGGGGCATGGTGAAGAATCCCCGCTTCAAGGGGTATATTCATGATGTGGGCGGCCCGACAGCCAACTTCCGGGCCCCCTCCTGCAAGGGGCAGCTCAGGCGGGGCGTGTGCGCGAACCGGCCATGCCTGTTCCCCCAGAAATGCCCCAACCTGGAGGTGTCCCATGAGGACTACCGGCAGCTCCTCCTGAAGCTGCGCTCCATCGAGGGGGTCAAAAAGGTGTTTGTGCGCTCCGGACTGCGCTACGACTATATGCTCTACGATAAGGACAACCGCTTCTTTCAGGAACTGGTGGAGCACCATATCAGCGGTCAGCTCAAGGTCGCTCCTGAGCACATTTCCGACAAGGTGCTCGCCATGATGGGCAAACCCCCCAGGGAGCTGTATGAGCGCTTTGAGCAGAAATACAGGCAGATCAATAAAAATCTGGGCAAAGAGCAGTATCTGGTGCCCTATCTCATGAGCAGCCATCCGGGCAGCGACCTGGACGCCGCCATTGAGCTGGCCTGCTATCTCAAGGAGAAGGGCATCCATCCCGAGCAGGTGCAGGACTTCTATCCGACGCCCGGCACCCTCTCCACCGCCATGTTTTTTACCGGCCTGGATCCCCGCACGATGAAACCGGTTTATGTGCCCAGGGACCCCAGGGACAAGCGCATGCAGAGAGCTCTGCTCCAGTGGTTCCGTCCTCAGAATGGGCCCATTGTCAGGGAGGCGCTGAGAAAAGCCGGGAGGGAGGACCTCATCGGCTTTGGCAAGGACTGCCTGGTCCGGCCCGAAGCGGGGGGCCGGGATATTTATGGCAGAACCGCCCAGGATGTCAAGCGCCGGGCGGAGGAGCGGGGCGTTAAAAAGGGTGCGCGGAAGGGCGGCTCCCAAAGGCGCAAACGTTAAAATAGTAACACGGAATAAGCATTGAAAACCTCCTCTGTTTTGTTATAATGAAACTAATTACACAATATTGTGTAGAGAGACACTGAATACAAAGCAGGAGAGGAATAGTTCTATGAAAAGAAGGATTGGCGTTTTAACCGGCGGCGGAGATTGCCCGGGCCTCAATGCGGTCATACGCGGCGTTGTGGAAGTATGCGTG
>JAHZEH010000029.1:0-3106 GCA_019421925.1 Clostridia bacterium | reverse complement strand
ATCGAGGTTTATGGGCTCATTGGCGGATGGCGCGGCGCCCTGGAGGGGAACTACCGCGTGCTCGGACTGGAGGACGTGGAGGGAATCCAGACCAAAGGGGGCACCATTCTGGAGTCCACTCGCACCAACATCCGCAAGATTGACGGCGGCATGGACAGGGTTAAAGCCAAGATGGAGGAGCTGGGGCTGGAGGGCCTTGTTGCCATCGGCGGGGACGATACCCTGGGCGTGGCCAATGACCTGCGCCGTCAGAAGGGCGTCAACGTCATCGGCGTGCCCAAGACGATTGATAACGACCTCTCCTGCACGGATTTTACGTTTGGTTTTGATACGGCGGCCAATATCGCCATGGAGGCGATCGACCGGCTGCATACCACAGCCCAATCCCATACCCGCTGCGTGATCGTTGAGTGCATGGGGCGGCACTCCGGCTGGATTACCCTTCAGGCCGGATGGGCGGCGGACGCCCACCTGGTCATTATCCCGGAGAAGCCCCGCTCCCTGGAGGAGATCACCGGCCTTCTGGTGAACCGGATCGCCAGGGGCAAGCGTTATACGGTGATCGCCCTGGCCGAGGGCGCCGAGATCTCCGGCCTGCCCGAGCAGAATTTGCAGAAGGATGCCTTCGGCAACGTGATGCTCACCGAGAGCGTCCTGGCCAAAACACTGGAACGAGCGCTCACCCAGTCGGTGCGCGCCCACACGGAGCTGGGGGACTCCGCCAAGTACTTTGACTGCCGTTCCGTTGTGCTGGGCCACTTGCAGCGCGGCGGCGCTCCCTCCGCCTTTGACCGCATCCTCGGCTCCCGCATGGGGGTCAAGGCGGGCCAGCTGGCTGTTCAGGGGGACTACTGCAACATGGTTGCTCTGCGGGGCACGCAGATCGTCAAGGCCGATCTGGACGCCGCGGTTTCCACCCGCAAGGACGTGCCGCCGGAGTTCTACGAGGCGGCTGAGCTGTATTTTAAATAATCAAAAGGACGGGCGCAGTCTGGCCCGTCCTTCTTCATTTCCAGAGAAATAACGTCAAGCTCCAGCAAGGCTGGATGAACAAGAAAGCTTTTCAAGGCGCAAAATCCGCGCGCCTCCTGGGGAACGTAAATCCTGACAACGCGGTATGGCGGCGGAAGTCCCGTTCAGCCGGCGTTTTGTGTGATAAATACAGGCTTTTCAATTGGTCAGCGACAGCCCGCCCACCACGATCTCGCCGCAGTAGGGGGTGAGCATCATGGAGGCGATCTTCGAGCAGTCCTCCGTCTGGCCCAGACACCACATGAGTTTGGTCACAGCGGCCTCGCTGGTCATGTCCCAGCCGTTGATAATACCCTCGCCCAGGACCTTTCTCCCCACCTCATAGATGGACAGGTCGGCAAACTCATACAGGCACTGGCTGGTCACGACCACAGGGATGTTGTGTTTGACGAGCATCTCCAGTTTTTCCACCAGGTTACGCCGCAGAAAGTGCAGGCCGCCGATTCCGAAGGCCTCGATGACCAGCCCGCGGTAACCCAGCTCTACTATGCTGTCAAACAGGGCGGGTAGGGTGCCGGGAATGGCCTTGAGCAGGAGCACCTCGCTGACCAGACGGTCCTCCAGGGCGGGTTCGCCGGTAATGGGCTGGGGCACGTTAAAGGAGATGCCGTTGGTGTTGATGCGGCCGGCAGGCGGCGCGTTGATGCTGTCAAAGGCGTCAAAGCCGGTGGTGCGCACCTTGACCGCCCGGGCGCCGTTGATGATCTTGCGGTTGAACACCACATAGACTCCCGGTACCCCCTCGCAGGCCGCCAGAATGGCGCAGGCCAGGTTGGAGGTGGCGTCCGTCAGGGGATGGGAGATGGGGAGCTGAGAACCCGTTAAAATGACCGGCTTGTTCAGGCCCCGCAGCATATAGGAGAGGATCGAGGCGGTGTAGGCCATGGTGTCCGTGCCGTGGGTGATGACGACGCCGTCATACTGGGGCAGGGCGGCATAGACCTCCCGGGCGATGAGCCGCCACTCCTCCGGCTGGATGTTGGAGCTGTCCAGAGAGAGGATATCCTTGGCATGTACTTCGCAGACGCCGCCCAGGCCCCCGGTCTGCTCAAGCAGCTTTTGGCCGCTCATCCCAGGGTGCAGCCCCGCGGAGTTGGCGACAGAGGCGATTGTGCCTCCTGTGGCGAGCACCATGATCCTTTTCATGAGAGAACTGCCCCCTTCACTCAAATCATTGCGGAGATTCTGTCTTTTTCTGCCACGCCCATCATAATGGAAATCCAGGCGTTGCGCAAGGGGTGGGATGTGTTATAATAGATAAAGAATAGATACCATATCTGAACGGACCTATCGCAGCAAGGAGAACTGTCCCAAGATGCCCTATGTCTACTTTCTCCGGTGCGCGGACAACAGCCTGTACTGCGGCTATACGGTGGATTTGAAGCACCGCGTGGCCCAGCACCAACTGGGCAGGGGGGCGAAATACACCAGGGCGCGCCTGCCCGTCTCACTGGTCTATGCCGAGGAACTGCCGGATAAAAGCGCCGCCCTGCAGAGGGAGGCCCAACTCAAAAAACTTAGCCGTGCGCAAAAATTAGAGCTCATCATGAAAAAACCGGACAGATTTGAAGGCGGGGCTTTTTTGCCGTACGCCTCAGACGATAAGGAGGAATGAATATGGAAGGCAGATACATAGAGGCGCATTCGAACAGGGATCCCAGTGTAAAGATCAAGATCATCCCCGGGCATTTCGTCACCACCCATTCCCATATCAACTTCTACATCGACATGACCTCCCTCAAGTGCCAGCGGGCCATGGCCAAGGCCGCGGCTGCCGAGCTCTCCCACAAATATTACTCCAGCACGCCGGTGGACACCATTATCTGCATGGACGGCACGGAGATCATCGGGGCATATATGGCCAGCGAACTGGTCATTCCGGGCGGTTTCTCCATGAACGGGCAGAACGACATCAGCATCATCACCCCCGAGTTCAACCCTGTGGGTCAGATTTTACTGCGCGACAATACGCAGCGCATGGTCTGGGGCAAAAACGTCCTGCTGCTGGTGGCCAGCGTCACCACAGGTGAGACCGTCCTGCGCGCCATGGAGTGCATCCGCTACTACGGCGGCA
>JAHZEH010000291.1 GCA_019421925.1 Clostridia bacterium | reverse complement strand
TTTGCAGCCGGCAAACTGCAGTCTCTCAAAGCCAAGGTTGCCCAGGAGTACGGGGAATACCGGGCGCTGTGCAGCCAAATCAAACAGGGCTTTGGAACGGCCGAGGAGAGGGAGCGCCGCATTGACATGCTGACCTATCAGATCGGCGAGATTGAGGCGGCCGCCCTGGTCACCGGCGAGGAGGAGGCTCTGAAAGCCGAGCGGAGCAGGATGCAGAACGCTGAACACATCCAGACCGCTCTCTCGGGGGCTTATACCGCCCTGCAGGGGGAGGAGGAGTCGGCCGGAGCTCTCTCCCTTCTCAACAGCGGCGCGCTGCTCCTGGGGGAAATCTCCTCCTATGACGAGCAGTATGCCGCGCTGAGCGCCAAAATGAAAGATATCTATTACTCACTGGAGGACATCAGCTTTGAGCTGCGGAACCTCCGGGAGAGCAGTGCTTTCGATCCTTTCCGTCGGGAGCAGGTGGAGGAACGGCTCGACCTCATCCACAGGCTCTGCAAAAAATACGGCTCCACAACCCAGGATGTTTTGAACTACCTCCAGCGTGCCAGGGAAGAACTGGACGGGATGGAGCAGAGCCGCATCCTCGCCCAGCAGAGCGAACAGCTCAAGGCGGCCAAGCGTGCCGGGCTCTATCAGCTGTGCATAGAGCTCTCGGAGGCACGGCAGGAGGCGGCAAAGGAGCTGGAGGAGCGCATCCTGGAGCAGTTGAAGCAGCTCGGGATGGACAAAGCCCGGTTCTCCATGCAGTTCTCCCCGCTTCCCCGCCTGGAGGAGGCGCAGTTCACGAAAAACGGTCTGGATCATGCACAGATGCTGCTCACCACCAATCCCGGCGAACCCCTTAAACCCCTGCATAAGGTGGCCTCCGGGGGCGAGCTCTCCCGCATCATGCTGGCCCTCAAGAGTATTCAGGCCAATGTGGACTCCAAACCCTGCCTGATCTTCGACGAGATCGACACGGGCATCAGCGGCAGGATTGCCGATGTCGTGGGGGAAAAGATGCGGGCGCTCTCCCGAACCCACCAGGTGATCTGTGTCACCCACTCCCCCCAGATCGCGGCCAAAGCCGACGCCCACTATCTGATTAAAAAATCGGAGAAGGGGGGCAGGGCCATCACTTCCGTCTCCAAACTCGACGAGGAGAATCATATTTTAGAAATTGCCAGAATTGCCAGCGGCGCCCGGCCCTCTCAGGCCGCAATCGCCCATGCCAGAGAGCTTGTCCGGCTTTCGCGCTGAGCGAAAAAGCCCAAACTTGCAGTTCTTACCTCGCATCAAACAAAAGCGCCTCCGCCAGACTAAGATTACTTCTTTCTAGCGGAGGTGCCTTTCCATTGAAAAAAATCAGCTATTTCTGCCGCCTGCTCCTATGCGCCTGCATCTGCACTGCACTGATGGGCGCATATTTTTCGCCCGAAGTGCGCTCCATTTTGGAATTGCCCTCCATCTATTATCTCCATCCGGGCCAGGACAAGGTACTCCCCAATCTGACAAAGGAAAACGTCTCCCTCAGCGGGGAGAACGTGCAGGTCCGCTCCAGCTCGGACGAGAGCCTGTCCGATTATGGCGTCACGCTGGAGGGTGTCGCTGGCGGCGAAGCTGATATGACCCTCAAATTCCTAGGCATCCCCGTCAAGACCGTGACGCTGCGGGTCACGGATGGGAGGACGGTTATCCCGGGCGGACAGAGTATCGGGGTGCGCTTATACACCAAAGGGACCCTGGTGGTCGGCCTCTCCGACGTGGTCTCACAGGACGGAAGCGCGGACAGCCCGGCTCAACAGGCGGGTATCCGGGCGGGCGACGTGATCCTGGCGGTCAACGGCACGGAGGTGGAGAGCTCCGACCACCTCAGCGCCCTCATCAACCAGTCTGAAGGGAGCGTGCGGCTCCTCGTATCCAGCGGAGGCACGGAAAAAACTGTGACCGTTCATCCCAGGACCGACGTACAGGACGGTATGCGGCGCATTGGGCTCTGGTCGCGCGACAGCACGGCGGGAGTGGGCACCGTTACTTTTTTTGACCCGTCCAGCGGCGTATTTGGGGCATTGGGGCATGCCATTACGGATATTGACACCCATACCAACCTCCTGTTGGATCACGGCGACATCGTCCAGTCCTCCATTATCGACATTCAGCCGGGGGAGAAGGGTTCCCCCGGGGAACTCAAGGGCGTCTTTACCAGCGGCCAGGCCATCGGCAGCATCCTTAAAAATACCGACTTCGGCATCTATGGTTCCTGCGCTTTTATGGAAAACTCCAGCTATCCCGGGGGCGTCACCATCGCCTCCAGAGAGGAGGCCGTCTTGGGGCCCGCCCAAATCCTGACCACCATCGATGACTCGGGCATCCGGTCTTTCGACTGCGAAATTATCCGGCTGACGCCCCAGGACTACTCCTCTCCCCGGGGGATTGTCGTGCAGGTCACGGACCCTGTGCTGCTCCAAAAGACCGGGGGAATTGTCCAGGGTATGAGCGGCAGCCCTATCCTGCAGAACGGCAAATTGATCGGCGCCGTCACCCATGTATTCATCAACGACCCTACGAAGGGTTACGGGCTCTACATTGAATGGATGATGGAACAGACCTGGTGAGGCCGGGGAATTTTTTCTGATATCACTGAGAAATAGTACAATATAAAATGAAAGGAATCATCCTCCAAACGTAGAATATAAAAAAAGCGCATTACAATTCAGGCACAATTGCGTGCTTATATGCTTATATTCAAAGACGCAGCGGAGGATAGATATGTCAAGGCCACTTAGAGTTATTCTTGCGGAATCCCTCCAGGAACCCAGCAATATTCAGACTGCTTTGGAAAAAAGAAGCGATGTGGAATTGCTCAGTGTGGTATCCGATGGGTTGAAAGCAATCAAGGCAGTGCGTGACTACCGCGCCGATCTTCTCATCCTGGATCTGGTACTTGCGGGGATTGATGGGATCGGTGTTTTACGGGAAATCCAGGTGATGGGACTCAGCGACCCGCCCACCATTGTCGTGTGCACG
>JAHZEH010000290.1 GCA_019421925.1 Clostridia bacterium | reverse complement strand
AGGAATCCTGGCCGGATTCCGACAGACGATGACGCTGCTGTGGCGTGCTCTTGGGCTCTGCAAACCGTGGTTCGCATTTCATTGCTCAGGCTATCCAAGAAAGTAAAAAAAGTGTATCTCTCATCAACAGTCTGCGCCTTTTTTATCATACCGGTACAAGTTACAATCAATTATATAAGAGACATACCTGTATTTCCGCATGTCTCTTAAACTAACATGGAGGAGAAGATAAGTCATGAAGAAGCGTATCATTCCTGTGCTTGCGCTCCTGCTGAGCCTGTGCATGCTCTTTGCGGCATGCTCGCCCGCAGAGACGGCAGCGCCCACTCCGGACGGGTCCGAGGCCACAGCGGCGCCCGAGGCCCAGCCCACTGAAGCGCCCGCCCAGCCCACGGAGGCCCCCGAGGAAACCCAGGAGCCTGAGGAGGAACCCGCCAAGACCTACCCCACGCGGGAGGCGGCGCTCCCCTTTACCTATCCCCGCGAGGCCAAGAACAACGCCGCCGATGAGGCCAACGCCCCCAAGGTGACGGTGCTTGACAACGGCGTAAAGAGCCAGCGCACCCCCTACAACACCGTCTATGCCGACGGCAAAGTAGTCACCTCCTGGAACAACCTCTACATGAACGCCGACAACCGCGGCTGCAACGTCTGCCACACCCTGGAGGACGCTGTAGAGAATATGGATACCTACCATGGCATCATCTACATGGGCTATGAGACCGAGCAGACCCTGGCCAACTGCTTCGGCTGCCACGGTTTCTACATCACCAAGCTCAAGGATTCCATTCACACCCTCCATCTGAACAGTACCGCCTTCAATCAGATGAACGGCAACTGCGAATCCTGCCACTACATCAACTCCGACGGCGAGTTCGAGCGCTGGGACTATGTCAAGTATGACGTGCTCTTCGGCATCAAGGAACTGCCCGCCGAGAGCGTAACCTCCACCTTCGACTGGAATCAGACGGAGATCACCCCCGTCGACAAGATGTTCTTCAAGTCCATCAAGTCCGCTCCCGAGACCTGGCTGACCGACGACAGCCAGATCACCCCCGATATCTATGAAAACTGGACCATCAAGGTTCACGGCGACATGGATAACCCCTTCGAGATGACCCTGGGCGAGATGGTGGAGAAATTCGGCACCGAGACCCATGTCATGAAGGCGCACTGCGTTGTTAACGGCCCGGGCGAGGCCATGATCTATCAGGCCGAGGTCACCGGCATTCCCCTGTCCAAGATTCTGGAATACGCCCAGGTCCACGACGACGCCAACATGCTCTATCCCATCGGCGACGACGGCTACTGCTACAACGTCTATACTCAGACCGCTCTTGACGAGAACGCTCTGATCGTCACCGAGATGAACGGCCAGCCCATGCCCGCCGACCAGGGTTATCCCTGCTCGTTCTGGTGCTATGAGATGTCCTGCGGCAACTTCACCAAGCGGGTTATCGAGCTGAAGGTAGTGAAATCCGAAGACTCTTCCTGGGACTTCTACGGCGATTTCGTTGATCCCACCACCGGCGAACCCTTCGACAAGCCCAACATCGGTGTGCTCAACGCCACCAATGGTCAGATTTTTGCCGCAGACGAACCTGTCCATCTGGAGGGTTATGCCGACGCTTGGAACGAACCCATCACCAAGATTGAGTTCTCCTTTGACCACGGCGCCACTTGGATCGAGCAGCCCATTGACAATTCCACCTCCAAGCAGTGGGTGTACTGGAATTACGATATCAGCGGCCTCGAGCCCGGCTCCTATCTCATCAAACTGCGCGCCACCAGCCTAAAGGACGACGGTACCGAGCGCGTCAACAACACGTTGACCAACTTCTTTTTCAACGTGGAATAATTCCGGCGATCTCAGCATCCTGAGGAGGAACATAACAATGAAAAAATCCACAGTCTATAAAACGCTAAGCGCGGTGACAGGCGCCTCCGTCCTGCTGGCAGGCTGCGCTCCCGCCGTTCAGCCGGCTCCCGAGGCCCCCGCCGCCCCCGAGAAGGAGCCTGGCGCCCCCATCTCCGCCACTGAGACCGACGGCGGCGTCACCTATGCCAACGGCGTCAAGATGCGCTACTTTGTCGGCTCTCCCGTCGAAAACCTCTCCGAGGCCCCCAGTGTCCAGGGTGATTTCTCCTTCAGTCAGGATGTTCTCACCCCCTCCGACGCCATCTTCTCCCTCTTCGGTACCGCCGTCACCGGCATGTGCAGCAAGCCCGCCGGCGCCTCCGATACCGACGCCGGCAAGTGGTTCATCAACGTCGGCGGCGACGTCAAACAGGGCTATTCCGCCACCCTCGCCCAGCTCGCCGAAGAAAAGAGCGAGACGCGCGTCATGAAATGCTCCTGCGCAGGCAACCCCGCCGGTGGTTCCGCCATCGCCAACGCCGACGTCACCGGCGTCCCCCTCAAGGACGTCATCGAGATGGCCGGCGTCAACGAGGGCGCCAACACCCTCACCATCACCGCCGAGGACGGCTATCAGACCTCCATGCCCCTCTCCTATGCTCTCGAGCGCGACGCCCTGCTGGTCTACCAGATCGGCGGCACGCCCCTCAGCGAGCTCCAGAACAGCGCGGTGCAGCTCTGGATGCCCTCCACCGTTGCCAAGTATTTCACCCGCAACGTCGTCGACATCCAGATCACCACCGAGAAAGAGGTCCCCGCTCTGCTGACCGACGCCCCGGCCGACGGCGAGCTGGTCAACCGCCCCAACGTCGCCATCCTCAACTATGCGGACGGCGAGACCTTCCCGGTGGGCGGCGAGATCACCTTTGAGGGCTATGCCGACGACTATGACAAGGCCATTGCACGGGTGGAGTTCTCCCTCGACGGCGGCAAGTCCTGGACGGGCTACGACACCCAGGGCGCTACGGCCGACAAGTGGGTCTACTGGTTCTTCAACTACACCCCGGAGGCCCCCGGCACCTACGCCCTGCAGGTCCGCTCCGTGACCGCGGACGGCGCTGTCTCTCCCCTCGCCTCCACTATCGTTTTCTCTGTAG
>JAHZEH010000289.1 GCA_019421925.1 Clostridia bacterium | reverse complement strand
CTTCCTCAAAGGGGCATATTGCCATACTTGCGAACCGTGGGTATTTACCCTGAAACCAGCCTGCCCGGAATACAGACGCCGGTTCCAAACCATCCCGGCGGCCCGCCTGTTCAAGCGGCTTTTTTCACATCTCCATTGATTATACTTTATAAAGAACCAATGATCGCAGATAAATAAGCATACGCAAAAGGGCGGGGGACTGAAAACGTCCCCCGCCCTTTTGCCTGCCCACAGAGCCCGCGTCAGTCCAGCTCCAGCAGCTCCCTGATGCGGGGAATGGCCTGAACCATGGCCTCATGACCCCGTTCGATGATCGTTGCAGCCCCCTCTGTGCTCTTCCAGGGCATATCCCAAACATAGGGCGCGACAATAAGGTCGGCGTCCTTCTCCTGGTTCCTGGCGACCTCCCAGGACATGATGTCGAACGCAGCCCAAATGTAGTCCATGGTCCCCTCGAGGGGCAGTTTGTAATCCCCTCCGCCCGCGCCGCGGAACGCCACGTCAATTCCCACGACCACGTCCGCCCCCATCTCGCGGACGATCCTGCTGGGCACGCGGGCCATCAGGCCGCCGTCCACCAGCATTTTCCCCCGCCATTTATGGGGCTTGAACACACCGGGGATAGAGAAGCTCCCCCGCACTGCGTCGTAGATCTTCCCCTCGTCCATTACGACGAGCTGGGCGCTCAGCAGATCAACTGCCACGCAGCTAAAAGGTATTTTCGTATCCTTGAACTCGTAATCTTTGGAGAGCAGCTTTACCAGCTCCATGAACCGCTCCCCCCGGATGAACCCGCCCCCCTTGGGAATCGTAACGTCCATATAGGGCTTCTCGTTGATCATGGGCACGGCTTTGCTCATGAGCCGGATATTGGTGCCGCAGGCATAGATGCCGCCCACAACCGCGCCCATGCTGCATCCGCAGATATAATCCACCGGAATATTGTTCTCCTCCAGTGCGGCCAGTGCGCCCATATGGGCAAATCCTTTTGCACTGCCCGATCCCAGCGCAAGACCCAGCGTTTTTCTTGCCATCTTGTTCCTCCAATCAGATCAACCGGTTCAGTCCTGCTTCCCCTGAGCGGCCGCAGCCTCAGCGTAATACTTCTGCGCGCCGCCGTGGAGGGGAATCGTCACATTCTGCTGTGCCGATTCCACCGAGAGGGAGGCGGCGAGGGCATGCTCCCCGGCCAACTCCTCCAAATTCTCGAAGAGGTTTTTGGTGATAGAATAGACAAAGTCATCGCTCAGCCCCTTGCGGCAGACCAGCAGAGACATAACGCTGACCGTGGATATGTCCTCCGTGATGCCGGTATAGGTTCCGGCGGGAATCACCGTTTTTTGAAACTGGGGATACTCCTCCATGAGGGCGGCGGCCTCCGCCTCACCCAGCCCGATGAGGGAGATGGCGGCCAAATCACTCATCTCCTCATAGGCCTCGTTTGGAGTTCCCGCCAGAAAAAAGGCCGCATCCAGCTCCCCGTTCTGCAGAGCCGCATAGCTGTCCTGGATGGTACGGTTCTGGGCCTGGATATCGCTGCGCGTCATCCCGCAGGCCTGGAGCAGCGTCATGGCACAGGCCTCTACGGAAGAACCGGCCTCGCCCAGGCTCACCCGGCGGGCCTTCAGATCGGAGAGGGAACGAATTCCCGTCCTGGAGTTGGTGACAATGTAGAGCACCTCCGGATAAAGGGAGGCGATGGCCTCAATGTCCCCGCAGGGCTCCTGCGCAAACATCCCGGACCCCTCCACCGCCGCCAGCGCCACGTCGCTCTGCATCATGGCAAAATCGGCCTCCCCCGCCTGAAGCAGCCTGGCGTTGGCCACGGCTCCGCCCGTTATCATGGGGCTGACGGTCACCCTTCTCATGTGGGCAGACAGCACCTTACACAGCGAGCCGCCGTAGAGAAAATAGGAACCCGAATTGTTGCCCGTGGCCAGGATATAGGACGGATTGTCCTGAGAGGAACAGCCGGCCATAAAGATGCATAGGAGAAGCGCGCACACACGCGTCCACTTGAAACATTTCATGTTTTTCACCCCAAAGGATTGATTGGCCTGAGATTTCCTGATGATTATACCATGAGCGCCCCATTTGAACAAATACCCCGCGCGTAACAGGAGGATCGCCCCATGAAGAAATGGATTTCACTGGGTTGCCTGATGTTTCTTACCCTGTTTCTGCTGCACTCCGGCGCGGTGCTGGATGCCTCCCTCACTGGGCTGCAGCTGTGGTGGGAACGGGTTCTGCCCTCGCTCTTCCCCTTTTTCGTGCTCTCAGCCCTGTTCATGGCCTGCGGCGATTTCACCTGGTTCGGGAAGCTGCTCGCCCCCCTGATGCGATTTCTGGGGCTGCCCGGAGAAGCGGCCCCCTGCATCCTTCTGGGAATGGTGTCCGGCTATCCCGTGGGGGCCAAACTGACCAACGACCTGCTCCGCCGGGACCTCCTCAACCAGTCCCAGGCGGAATACCTGCTCACCCTGAGCCACTTCCCAGGCCCCATGTTCCTGAGCGGTACTGTGGCAACCGCCCTGCTGGGGACGCCCAGGGCCGCTGTCCCTCTCCTTGCAGGCCAGTATGCCTCGTCGGCGGTCTGCCTCTTCCTTCTGCGGCCTCGCAAAGGACATGTCCTGCCGCTTTCTCATCCTGTCCCATCCTCTGAAAAAAAAACCTCCCACCCTCTGACCGTTCTGGCGGGCGCCATTGGGGACGGAATGGCTTCCATGCTGCGCGTCGGGGGGACGCTGGTCTTTTTCAGCGCCGTTCTGGCGGCGCTGCGCGCGAGCGGCGCACTCACCCTGTTTTGCAACGCTCTCGCCCTCCTGGGCGTCCCTCCTCTGGCAAGCGCGGCTCTGCTCTCCAGCAGCCTGGAGATGACCAGCGGCTGTGTGGCCTTCTCCTCCCTTCCCCTCTCTCTCACACTCCCACCCTCACTCTCTCTCCCTATCCTCACCTCCCCTCCGTTCTTCCCGTATCTGTCCTCTTCTCTTCTGCAGCCTTTCGGGCGGGTCCCCACCTCCCGACCT
>JAHZEH010000288.1 GCA_019421925.1 Clostridia bacterium | reverse complement strand
CAGGGTCAGCTCCCCCTCCAGGACATAGAAGAACTCCAACAGGGTGGGATCCTCCCCCGGCGTCAGCCAGATGACGGAGCCCGGCTTGATGCTCTGGAGCATGATCTCCGTCTCACCGTGGCGCGCCAGGAGCTCAAGGGAGGTTTGCCCGTCCTGAAGCTCCACCCGGCTTAAATCCTTGTGCCGAATATACAGGCCTTCCATGATAATATCACCCCGCTTGCGGCAGTTTCGCCGCACCGCCGAAACCACTGAACTTTTATCATCAACTTACCTAACAAGCCTAGCATTGCGTCCCCCGCTTGTCAAGGCAAGAGGAGGAAAGGATAGTACCTCACCCAGGTCTCATCCTAACGTCACACCATCCTCTTTTTCATTGACCGCGTGACCTTTCCGTGTTATAGTGGGGTTGGAAATATCAGTCAAATAATCTTTCACCCTCATATCTCAGTACCGGTTGTCCAAATACGCCAAAAACTTGGAGGAATAAAAATGAAGAAGAACCGTCTCGTCGCCGCGTTGTGTGCCGTCATGATGGTGTTCACCTGTTTTGCGGGCACCGCAATGGCAGCCATGGATACTCAGAACCTCAGTCCGGCCGCCCAGAGGGGCGTCGCCATCGTCAATGAAGCCAACCGTCAGATCGAGGAGTGCGTCCGCCAGGCCCAGCAGAGCTCCTTCCCCTTTGACTCCCTCGTCATCGCCAGCACGGTGATCAAAACGGAGATTATCGCCAAGACGGCCATCCTGCGCGCCGGGATATACGGTGTTAAGGCTGTCTGCGTTTATGAGTACGTGAACATCCGGGGGCATCAGGTGCTCATCGACCCCCTGAAGGTCGTTTCAGTGTGATATCCATCAGAAAAAAGGCGGAGAGGAATTCCTCTCCGCCTTTTATTGTGTTCTAATCCGCCTTGCTGAACTCGTCTTTACCCACGCCGCAGAGGGGGCAGACAAAATCCTCGGGCACATCTTCCCACTTGGTACCGGGGGCGACGCCGGCGTCAGGAGCGCCCTCCGCCTCATCGTATTCGTAGCCGCAGACATTGCAAACGTATTTTGCCATGATAGTTCCTCCTTCAAATTATGTATTCTCTTAGGATACCCCCTTGGGCGGGGATCATCCGCTAAGCCATGGAATCCACGATAGCCCCGGCAAGCGCCCCGAGCTCCTCCTCCTGGTTCTCCATCAAACGGGAACGGATGCTGACGGTATTGTCCAGAATGGTCACGCCCTTCATGCAGGAGAAAATCTCCCTCATGAGCTTGCCCGCCGTGGGAGCCCAGCTCCCGTTCTCCACCAGGGCCACCGTGCGGTTCTGCAGGTTATGGGCCTTGAGGTCGAGAAGGGCCGTCTCCATATTGCAGAAGATGCCTGCATTGTACGTGGTGGAGGCAAAAACCAGATGGCTGCAGCGGAAAGCCTCGGACACAATCACCGAGGGATGGGTGGCGGACACGTCGAACATGGCCACGTTCCTGACACCCAGATCAGCCAGCTTGCAGGCCAGGATGTTGGCCGCATTCTCTGTGCCTCCGTAGACGGACGCATAGGCGATCATGACCGCCTTCTCCTCCGGGGCATAGGAGCTCCAATCCTGGTACTTCTCCACGAACCAGGCAAGATTCTCCCGCCAGACCGGCCCGTGGAGGGGGCAGATGCGCCGGATAGGCAGAGCCGCAGCCTTACGCAGCAGAGCCTGCACCTGGGTTCCATATTTGCCCACAATGTTGGCATAATAGCGTCGGGCATCGGGCAGCCACTCGCTCTCAAAATTCAGCTCGTCTGCAAAAAGATTGCCGTTCATTGCACCGAAGGTGCCGAAGGCGTCGGCGGAGTAGAGGGTGCCGTCCTCCTCGTCGAAAGTAACCATAACCTCCGGCCAATGTACCATGGGGGCCATGACAAAGCGCAGGGTGTGAACGCCTGTGGTCAGGGTGTCCCCCTCCTTGACAACCAGCGCCTGCCCCCCCAGGTCGAGACCGTAGAACTGGGCAATGAGCTGCATGGTTTTCTGACTTCCCACCACCCGTACACCGGGATAGGCCCGCAGAATGTCCATCACTGTGGCGCAGTGGTCGGGCTCCATGTGGTGGATGACGAGATAGTCGAGCTTCCGGCCGGCCAGTACATGGGCCACATTCTCCATGTATTGTACGCCCACGGACCGGTCCACAGCATCGAACAGCACGGTTTTATCGTCCAGGAGCAAATAGGAATTATAGGACACGCCGCGGGGTATGGGGAATACGTTTTCAAACAGCGCCAGCCTGCGGTCGCTGCCGCCCACCCAAACCACCTCGTCCGTCACTTTTTTTACGCAATACAAATTGAAATCTCCTCCTTTTTCGGGGACTCTCCTCCGGTGGTCACATAAGAGGTACGAAAACACTTTGATCATACCTTTCTCCCACCCAGTTTGTCCACCCCTTTGCGCACAAAAAAAGGCGGGAGCCAGGAAATTCTTCCCGCTTTCCGCCTGAAATACGCCTGTCCCTATTCGGCATTGTAGGCCGCGCCGTAGTTGGGGGCCTCCTTGGTGATGTAGACGTCGTGGGGATGGCTTTCACGCAGGCTGGAGGACGTAATCTGCATGAAGCGCGCTGTCTCATGCAGGGTTGCGATGTCCTTTGCCCCGCAATAGCCCATGCCCGAACGCAGACCACCCATGAGCTGGAATACCACGTCGGCGAGGGGCCCCTTGTATGGCACGCGGCCCTCGATGCCCTCGGGAACGAACTTCTTGGCGTTCTCCTGGAAATAGCGGTCCCTTCCGCCGATCTTCATGGCCGCCTCGCTGCCCATGCCCCTGTACACCTTGTAACGCCTGCCCTGGAAGAGCTCCATGTCGGAGGGGCTCTCCTCGCAGCCCGCAAACAGGCTGCCGATCATGATGACATTGGCGCCCGCAGCCAGGGCTTTGGTGATCTCGCCCGAGTACTTGATGCCGCCGTCGGCAATGACCGGGATGCCCTTCCCCTCGGCTACCTTTAATCCTACATGGCAATGTGGACATTTAACTGCGAT
>JAHZEH010000287.1 GCA_019421925.1 Clostridia bacterium | reverse complement strand
GTGAACTGTTTGGTGACGCCAAAGGCGGCCTCTTCAAAGGAGATGGTGATATCAGAGCGCAGGTCGTTGCCCCGCTCCGGCCCGTTGCGGCGCGCGCTGGTCCTCGCACCCCCGCCGAAGAAGGAGGAAAAAATATCCTCCACATCAAAGCCGCCGAACCCACCGCTGTAGCCATATCCGCCGCCGCCCTGGGTCTGGTCGAAGGCCGCGTGGCCGAACTGGTCGTACTGGGCCCGCTTCTTATCGTCGGAGAGCACTTCGTACGCCTCGTTGACCTCCTTGAATTTGACCTCCGACTCCTTGTCATCCGGATGCAGGTCCGGGTGGTATTTTTTTGCCTGTTGACGAAACGCCCGTTTGATCTCCTCCGCGGAGGCGTTCTTCTGAACGCCGAGCACCTCGTAATAATCGCGTTTATCCATAGCTCCGCCCCATTCAAATCATATAGTCTGCCGGGCATACAGCACGATGAGCCGGTGGAAAAGTCCGGCTCATCTGCTTTAACCACGGGGATTAATGCACTTCGTAATCGGTGTTGACAGTGCCGTCGTCATTGACAGTGCCGCTGCCGGCCTGCTCGCCCGCGCCGTCAGGCCCGCCCTGCTGGGCCGCCGCCTGATAGATCTTGCCGAACACGTCATAGGAAACGGTGGTCAGTTTCTCAGTCTGGGCCTTGATGGCCTCCGTGTCAGTGCCCTGCAGCGCCTGTTTGAGTGCCTCGACTTCCGCCTCAATCTTGGCCTTATCCTCAGCGCCGACCTTATCGCCCAGCTCTTTGAGGGACTTCTCGGTCGTGTAGACGAGCTGGTCGGCCTGGTTGCGGGTCTCGACCTCCTGCTTGCGCTTGGCGTCCTCCGCCGCGAACTGCTCAGCCTCCTTGACAGCCTTGTCAATCTCCGCGTCCGTAAGGTTGGTGGAGGCGGTGATGGTGACCTGCTGCTGGTTGCCCGTGCCCATATCCTTGGCGGATACGTGGACAATGCCGTTGGCGTCGATGTCAAAAGTTACCTCAATCTGGGGCACGCCGCGGGGCGCGGGGGCGATGCCGCTCAGCGTAAACTTGCCGAGGGTCTTGTTGTATTGAGCCATCTCGCGCTCACCCTGGAGCACATGCACCTCAACGCTGGTCTGGCCATCGGCCGCGGTGGAGAAGATCTGGCTCTTTTTGGTGGGGATGGTGGTGTTGCGCTCGATGAGCTTGGTGAACACGCCGCCATAGGTCTCAATGCCCAGAGAAAGGGGCGTGACGTCCAGCAGAAGGATATCCTTGACCTCGCCGGCCAGAACGCCCGCCTGGATGGCGGCGCCGATGGCGACGCACTCGTCGGGATTGATGCCCTTGAAGGGATCCTTGCCGGTGACGTTCTTGACGGCCTCCTGCACGGCGGGGATACGGCTGGAGCCGCCCACCAGGATGACCTTGTCGATATTGTTCGCAGACAGGCCGGCATCGCGCAGCGCAGTGCGCACGCAGGTGATGGTTTTCTCCACCAGGTCGGCGGTCAGCTCGTTGAACTTGGCCCTGGAGATGCTCATGTCCAGATGCTTGGGACCGGTGGCATCCGCCGTGATGAAGGGCAGGTTAACATTGGCGTTGAGCATGCCGGAGAGCTCAATTTTAGCTTTCTCGGCCGCCTCCTTGAGGCGCTGCAGGGCCATGCGGTCCTGGCGCAGGTCAATGTTGTTATCCTTCTTGAACTGATCGGCCATGAAGTCGATCAGGCGCTGGTCAAAGTCGTCGCCGCCCAGGCGGTTGTTGCCTGCTGTGGCCAGCACCTCAAAGACGCCGTCGCCGATCTCCAGGATGGAGACGTCGAAGGTGCCGCCGCCCAGATCGTAGACCAGGATCTTCTGGTTGTTGTCCTTATCCAGGCCGTAGGCCAGGGCCGCTGCCGTGGGCTCGTTGATGATACGCAGGACGTTCAGGCCGGCGATCTTGCCGGCGTCCTTGGTGGCCTGCCTCTGCGCGTCGCTGAAGTAGGCAGGCACAGTGATAACGGCCTGGGAGATGGTCTCACCCAGATATGCCTCGGCATCCGCTTTGAGCTTCTGCAGAATCATTGCGGAAATCTGCTGGGGGGAGTAGCTCTTATCGTCTATCTGAACACGGTGATCCGTACCCATCTCCCTCTTGATGGAAGTGATGGTGTGATCGGGGTTGGTGATGGCCTGGCGTTTTGCCACCTGGCCTACCATGCGCTCTCCGTTTTTACCGAACGCGACAACGGAAGGCGTGGTGCGCGCCCCTTCCGGGTTGGTAACGACAACTGGTTCGCCGCCCTCAAGAACGGCCACACAGGAATTCGTGGTGCCAAGATCAATACCGATGATTTTTCCCATAATAGTACCTCCAAGTGTTTTACACTTTTATTTTTATTTTTATAGATAGCGTGGCCTTTGAGCCCCACTATTATTGAGCAACTTTGACCATGCTGTGCCGGATGATTTTCCCTTTGTGCTTATAGCCCTTTTGCAGCTCCTCAAGCACCTTGCCGGACTCGATCTCATCCGTCGCCTCGCCCTGCATGACTGCGTTATGGAGCTCCGGGTCAAAGGTCTGGCCGGCGGACTCGATGGGTTCCACTCCCAGTTTGGCAAGCGTGTCGCACATCTGCCTGTGCACCAGGGAGACCCCCTCTGCGAAAGCGCCCTTCTCGCCGCTTTCCTGTGCGGACTGCAAAGCCCGCTCCAAGCTGTCCAGTGCGGGCAGCAGCGCCTTGATGGTTTCCCTCGCGCCCTCGTCCAGGCTCTCAGCCCGGACGCCCGTATTTCGGCGGCGGAAATTGTCAAAGTCCGCCTGTACCCGCTGCGCCAGCGCCATATATTCGTCCCGCTCCTTCTGGAGCGCGTCAATGCGGGCTTTGAGCTCGTCGAACTGCTCCTGGGTGAGCTGGTAGGCCGCCTGCTCCTGCTGGGCCTCCCCGGCGGGAGCGTTCTCCTGTGTCTCCGGCTGTTCCTTTACGATCTCCGTCTCAGCCGTTTCTTTCATCTTCTTCGCCATTGCTTCAATTCCGCCTTTAAGTTTTATTGTTGTTCCCGTC
>JAHZEH010000286.1 GCA_019421925.1 Clostridia bacterium | reverse complement strand
AAACACACGCAGAGCAATACCACCGCGAGAATCCCTCTGCGGCGCTGTCTGTTTGGAAGCATTCTCATGTTCACTCCTTGCATTCAAAAGCGTTGGGGATGTGGACAATCCGGGGTTTCTCCCCCTGCCAAAGCACCTCCACCACATCGAACCGGCAGAAGGGAGGCGAGGGAAACCGGGCCAGATAAGCCTGAGCCGCGCAGATGAGATGGGCCTGCTTTCGCACGTTCACCGCCTCCCGGGGCCGTCCGAACGCCCCGCCCCGGCGGGTCTTTACCTCCACAAAAGCCAGGTACCGCCCATCCTCTGCAATCAGGTCGATCTCTCCGCCCTGGACTCTGAAATTCCGCTCGATCACCCGCATCCCCCTGCTCTCCAGATAGGCTGCGGCGAGCTCCTCGCCCTGCCTGCCAATCGCCTGACGGTAAGCCATTCCATCTTCCCCTTACAGAAAATTTCGGATAAAGGTGCGGCGGTGCAGCGGGCAGGGCCCAAACCTGCGCAGCGCCTCAATGTGTTCCCGGGTCCCATAGCCCTTGTTCCGGGCAAAGCCGTACTGGGGATACTGTCCGTCATACTCCAGCATGATATGGTCCCTGGTGACTTTGGCCAGGATGGAGGCGGCCGCGATCAGGTAGCTCTTGGCGTCGCCCTTGATGATGGCCTCCTGTTGTGCTGGGATGTCCAGGCCCTCCAGCGCGTCCACCAGCACCCGCTGGGGGGCAAGGGGAGTCTGCCGGTATGCCTGGGCAAAGGCCAGCTTAGCGGCCTGCAAAATGTTGATTTCGTCTATGGTTCCCTCATCCACGATCCCGACTCCATAGGAGCCTCTCTCTGTTAGTAGCCCGAAGAGGGCCTCTCTCCGCTTCTCTGAGAGCTTTTTGGAGTCGTTCACACCGGGAATCAGCTCCTCCGGGCCGCACACATAGCAGGCCGCCACCACAGGGCCGGCGAGAGGCCCCCTTCCCGCCTCGTCCATACCGCCGAGCAGGACGTTTCCCTCCCAATAGGGCCGCTCATAGCGGGTCATCTCCTCCAGCCTGAGAAGCTCCATCTCCTTACGGCTGGCCATCGCTCACCTCATCCGGGCCGCTTTGCGGGAGTTCCAGCGTCACAGCGGCAATTTTGCCCGAGCGGAACTCCTCCAGCACAATTCTTGCCCCCCGTTCCGTGTCATAAACCCCTCCGGACAGAATGAACCCCCGGCTGGCACACACGGCGTCGAGAAGCTGATGGGGTTCCATACCCTCTTCGACCTTTTTGAAGCGCGCCCGGAGTTTTTCGGGGCACAGCCTATTCAATTCCAGCAACAGCTTGCCTGCCAGCTCCTCCCCGTCCACAATCTCGTCGCGGATGGAACCCAGGAAGGCCAGCTTGAGGGCGGTCTCCGGATCGTCAAATTTGGGCCAGAGCATGCCCGGGGTATCCATCAGCTCCAGCCAGGGGGAAATTTTAACCCATTGTTTGCCCTTGGTGACGCCGGGCCGGTTGCCCGTGACCGTACTGGCAACGCCGGAGAGTTTATTGATGAAGGTGGATTTGCCCACGTTGGGAATGCCCACCACCATGACCCGGACCGTTTTATGGACGCCCTTGGCTTTGAGCCGGTCTACCTTCTCCTTTGCCGCCGCCTCGATCAGGGCCACGGCGCTCCCCTTCTTGGAGGAGTCGGTCGCCACCATCCTGAGCACGCCTATCCCCTGTTTTTTGTAGTACTCCACCCACTCCTTCGTGGCAGCGGGGTCTGCCAGGTCGCATTTGTTCAGGATCACAGCGCGGGATTTGGCGCTGAAGAGATCATCAAAGTCGGGATTGCGAGTCGCCCTGGGCGCGCGGGCATCCACAAGCTCCACTACAACATCAATGAGCTTAAGATTCTCGCTCATCATCCGGCGTGCTTTGGTCATATGTCCGGGATACCACTGTATCTGCATGAATGCCTCCTGGGGAAAAATTACTGTCCCTGATTTCTCTGCTGCCCTCAGCGAGCAGGAGGCGCAACGCCTCAAAAGCCTGACGGTCCCCCGTCCGGCTTGCGCTCATTCGTTCTGCAAAACCGCGTCTTAAAACGGTCCTGATCCTGAGTCCAGAGACCGGGGGCAGCTTGACGGGGCCTGAATACACAGAGGGGCTGTAATAACAAAGCTCCTTGCAGCGGCAAGCCGTGAAAGCCGCATCGGTCCTGATCCACTGAGGGTAGTATAAAGCAAAAGGGACTGCTTCACCAGTCCCTTTAAGCGCATTTGTTTGATTTTAGCGGGAGACCCGTTCGCGAACCTTGGCAGCTTTGCCGGAACGGCCGCGCAGGTAATAGAGCTTCGCCCTGCGGACACGGCCGTGGCGAACCACTTCGATGCTGCCGATACGGGGGCTGTGCATGGGGAAAGTCCTCTCCACGCCAATGCCGTAGGAGATACGGCGCACCGTAAAGCTGGTGCGGATGCCGCCGCCCTGAATCTTGATGACGATCCCTTCGAACGCCTGAAGCCTTTCGCGGGTGCCTTCGACGACCTTGACGAACACGCGGACGGTGTCGCCAATTTCGAGCTTGGGCAGATCGGTACGGAGCTGCTCCTTTTCGAGAGCCTGAATCAAATTAGACATACTGGTTTCCTCCTTCCCTCATAGACGTTCTTGCCTCTTAAAAATGTAGAAAGACAGTGGACCGTCCGTAGTCACAAGTCGCATTATAACATATCGATCCTCCCCGTGCGAGCACGAGTTGTCATGATCCTGCAGCAGTTTTTTGTCCTGCTTGGTCAAAACGATTTTCTCAAAAAGATCGGGACGCTTCTCCCGCGTCAGGACCAGCGACTGCTGGCGGCGCCACTTCTCGATGTTGGCGTGGTGCCCGGAGAGAAGCACCTCGGGCACGCCCATCCCCTGAAATTCAGCCGGGCGGGTGTACTGAGGATACTCCAGCAGGCCGTCTGTGAACGACTCGTCCTCGGCAGAATCGCCGCTGCCCAGCACGCCCGGAATAAAACGGCTGACGCAGTCGGAAAGCACCATGGCGGGCAGTTCCCCGCCCGTGAGGACATAGTCCCCAATGGAGATCTCCTCGTCGATC
>JAHZEH010000285.1 GCA_019421925.1 Clostridia bacterium | reverse complement strand
GCACGGTGTTCCGGGCCCCCATCCTGCTCTCCTGCATCAAGCCCAGCGTCCCCGCCTGGGTCAAGCCCATCACCATCGCCCGCCACGCCTTTGGCGACGTGTACCGCAACACAGAGTACCGCGTCGAGGGGCCGGGCCGGGCCGAGCTGTGCTTCACCGGCGCGGACGGGACAAGCTGGAAACAGACTGTGTATGACTTCGAGGGGGCGGGGGTCCTCCAGGCCCAGTTCAACAAGGACGCCTCCATTGAGAGCTTCGCCCGCTCCTGCTTCCAGTTCGCCCTGGATACCCGGCAGGACCTGTGGTTCTCCACCAAGGACACCATCTCCAAGAAGTACGACCACCGCTTTAAGGAGATCTTTGAGGAGATCTTTGAGGCGGATTACCGGGCCGCCTTTGAGGCAGTCGGCATCACCTATTTCTACACCCTCATTGACGACGCGGTTTCCCGGGTCATCCGCTCCAACGGCGGCTTCATCTGGGCCTGCAAGAACTACGACGGCGACGTCATGAGCGACATGGTGGCAACGGCTTTCGGCTCCCTGGCCATGATGACCAGCGTCCTGGTCTCTCCGGAGGGAAACTATGAGTTTGAGGCCGCTCACGGCACAGTGACCCGCCACTATTACCGCCACCTGAAAGGGGAGGAGACCTCCACCAACAGCGTGGCCACCATCTTCGCCTGGACGGGCGCCCTCAAGAAGCGCGCTCAGATGGACGGGAACGGGGATTTGGAGCGTTTCGCATCCACCCTGGAGAGGGCTGCCCTGGAGACCATTGAATCGGGCGTCATGACCAAGGATCTGGCGGCCCTGGCCGACCTGCCCGAGATCAAAACAGTCAATACACTGGGCTTCATTGCCGCGGTGCGCGGCCGGTTGGACGCCCTGATGGCATAAAGCACGATTTTAGGAGGATATCAACACCATGAGCCTGTATGCAGATTGGACGCAGATCGCCCAGTCCCCCCGTTCCCATGAGGAACAGAACCAGTTTTGGAATGCCTATTTTGCCATTGAACGGGACGCCTATGACAAGCTGCTCTCCAGAGCTGATGAGCCTTTTAAGGGCAAGCTTACGGAGCTGGCGGCGGAGTTCGGCATGGAGAAGGAGCTGTTCTGCGGCTTTATCGACGGCATCAACACCTCCCTGGCTGCCGGAGAATATGATCTGGAGGCCCTGGAGGAGGACAGCGACATCGACCTGACGGTGGATTTGGAGAAGCTCTACTACAACATGCTGGAGGCCAAGGCAAACTGGCTCTATGAGCTGCCCCAGTGGAAGACCCTGCTCACCGACGAGAGGAAGAACGAGCTGGTCAGGGAGCACCGCGCCGCCCACGTCTTCATTGCGGAGAAAACTGTGGGGCGCAACGATCCCTGCCCCTGCGGCAGCGGCAAAAAGTATAAGAAGTGCTGCGGCAAGGACGCCTGAGGGCGGCAGCCCGCAGAAATATAGAAGGCGCGGGCAAAATGTTTTGCCCGCGCCTTTATCATATGTCCCCATGAGGGGGACAGACAGGGCCAACGCTTGGGCGTATCCTGCTGCAAAAGAATCAGCCTTTGGGGAGGGATTGCCATAAAAAGGAGTGCCGCCCTGCTGATGGCGGGCGTTTTGACGCTTTATACAGCCGCAGGATGCGCCCGCCCGGTTGCTGAACCATCCCCCGCACCCACGGCCTCTGCCGCAGCCCTGCAGAGCGCGCCCCAGGCGACGGCGCCTATTGGTTCCCATTTGGAAAAATTTGAACAGGGGCCGGTGGAGCCGCAGGACGCGGACGGGGATGGCATAAGCGATTTGACTTATGAGACGGCGGCCTATGAGGAGGGGGGAGTCTCCCTGACCTATCCGGTGCTGGACATGCGGGGGGATGATGGGGAGGAGCTGCTCAATAGGCGCATTTTGAGCGATCTGCTGGAGACCGCGGAGCAATGGGACCTGGAGGAGGAAAGGGCCAGCTTCACGCTCGCGCTGGAGAGCATCGGCTATTATAACGGGGGACTGTTTACCATCTGCCGGGGTTCCTATGAGAATCCTGCTGCGGCTCATCCCGGCGCGCTCCTTGTCACGGCTAACTATGACTATCTGAGCGGGGAGAGGATGGAACCCTCAGAAATCTGCGGCCTGGAAGAGCTGGCCTTTTGTCTGCCTCGGCTGGCGGACAGCAATCGGCTGTCGCAGCATGATCTGTTTGAGCTCCAGCGGAAGAGGCTTCTGGAGACGGAGACGGAGGAGATATGCGCCAAGCTGGAAGGGCTGGGTTATACGCCGGGCAGAGGCTGGGCCACGGACGGGGAATTGCCCTGATGTGGGATTTAGGGGCGCTTTGTATGGTGGTGGCCCTGCCGGTTTCCCACGCGATGGGGGACTATGCGGCTTTTGCGTTGATGGGGATTGAATAAAATATGGGAAAGGGGCGGCAATACAGTTTGTATGCCGCCCCTCTTTGCGCCCAGGCTCCATCAGGCCTGCGCTTTTTTATTGATGTACCGCTCGAATGCGGCCACCAAATAGTACATGGCTGCCGCGAGAATACACAGAATGACCACGCTGGCCATGACCATATCCAGCTTGAAAACCTGGCCGCCATACACAATCAGGTAGCCCAGCCCGGCGCGGGAGATCAGAAACTCGCCCACGATGACGCCGACCCAGCTCATGCCCACGTTGAGTTTGAGGGTGGAAACCATTGTGGGGATGCTGGAGGGCAGGACCACCATGGTGAGCATCTGCAGCTTGGACGCGCCGAAGCTGCGCATCAGGAGGAGCTTCTCCTCCGAGACCTCGCAAAATCCGTTGAGCACGCTGGTGATGGTGACGACGATGGAGACCAAAACGGCGATGGTGATGATGGCGTCCATACCCGCGCCCAGCCAGACGATCAGAATGGGCCCCAGGGCGATCTTGGGCAGGGCGTTGAGAATGACCAGATAGGGGTCGAGCACTTTTGCGGCCCGGGGGAACCACCAGAGCAGGATGGCGATAAGCACACCCAGCAGGGTGCCCAGCAAAAACCCCAGCACAGTCTCGAGGAGGGTCGTGCCGATGTGGACGAAGAGCTCGCCGTTCCGGTGCAGGGAGGCGATGG
>JAHZEH010000284.1 GCA_019421925.1 Clostridia bacterium | reverse complement strand
TTTGCCGGTCGTGTCGAGACCGTAACGGGTGGTGTCCTGAGCCACGACAACCAGCTCCCTGACACCCCGGGAGACGAGCTCCTCGGCCTCTGCCACAACCTCCTCCAGCGGCCGGCTGACATAGCGGCCGCGGATGCTGGGGATGGCGCAGTAGGTGCAATAGTTATTGCAGCCGTCGGCAATGCGCAGATAGGCGTAGTGGCTGGGGGTGGAAAGCACCCGTTCCCCGTAGGGGAAGGAGCAGGAGAGCCCGCCGTTTCCGCTGAGCAGGCCGGTGAGTTTTTCATATTCGTTGACCCCCAGCCAGAGATCGACTTCGGGCAGCTCCTTTTCCAGCTCCTCACGATATCTCTGGACCAGACAGCCCGTCACCACGAGGGTCCGGCAGCGTCCAGCTTTATATTGTGCCATTTCCAGGATGCTGTCAATGGATTCCTGCTTTGCGCTCTCAATAAAGCCGCAGGTATTGACGATCAGGATGTCTGCCAGGGCGGGATCGTTGGTGATCTCATAGCCTCCCCGCACCAGGTGTCCCATCATCATCTCGGAATCCACGCGGTTTTTGTTGCATCCCAGCGAAATGATGCCCACTTTCTTCAATTTGTATGTCCCTCCGTCGTTGAATTATGTTCCCAGGTCGGGGATATTGGGCGGCCGGCCGAAAATCTGTTCATACTCAGCCCGTCCGATGAGGAGTTTGCGGGGCTTGCTCCCCTCAAAGCCGCTGACAATGCCCATCTGCTCCATGATATCCATGAGCCTGGCCGCCCGGTTATATCCCAGGCGCAGCCTGCGCTGCAACATGGAGATGGATGCCTGTCCGCTGGAGAGAAAGAGCTCTACCGCCTCTGGCAGCATGTCGTCCTCATAGAGGCTGTCGCCGCCGTTTTCACCTCCGGCTCCACCCTTCCCGGACTCGATATGTTCCAGAACCTCAGGGTCGAAACCACCGCCCGCAGCGCGCTGCTGATCGAAATACTGGTGGATACGCTCCACCTCCACGTCTGTGACGAGGGCGCCCTGGACGCGCTTGGCCTCCGCCCCCATGGGGCTGAAGAGCATATCACCCTTGCCCAGGAGCTTTTCTGCACCGCTGGAATCCAGAATGATGCGCGAATCGGTTGCCGAGGCGACGGCAAAGGCAATGCGCGAGGTGATATTGGCCTTGATAAGGCCAGTAATAACGTCTGCGGAGGGCCGTTGGGTGGCAACCACCAGATGGATACCCGCCGCGCGGCCCAGCTGGGCAATGCGGCAGATGGAGTCCTCCACGTCGTCCGGAGCGACCATCATGAGGTCGGCCAGCTCGTCGACGATGACCACGATCTGAGGCAGCTTCTGCTGTCCCTCCGCCAGAAGCAGTTCGTTGTAACGGGCCAGATCACGCGCACCCTTCTGGGCGAAGCTCTGGAAGCGCTGCACCATCTCGTTGACCGCCCACTTGAGGGCGCTGGCCGCCTTTTTGGGATCGGTGACCACGGGCACCAGCAGATGGGGCAGGTTGGAGAAAGCGGCCAGCTCCACGACCTTGGGGTCCACCATGATAAGGCGGACATCCTCGGGGGCGGAGTGATAGATGATGCTGCAGATGATGCAGTTGATGCACACGCTCTTGCCCGAACCGGTGGAACCTGCGATCAGCAGATGGGGCATCTTTGCAATGTCCGCCATGGAGAGATTTCCGGCGATATCCTTACCCAACGCAACGGTGAGCTTGGATTTGTTGGACTGAAACTCGCTGGACTGCAGCAGTTCCCGCAGGCTGACGGTGGCCGTCACTTTGTTGGGGACCTCGATGCCCACTGCCGCCTTGCCGGGGATGGGGGCCTGGATACGCACCCGGGGAGCGGCCAGATTGAGGGCGATGTCGTCGGCCAGATTGGTGATGCGGTTAACGCGCACGCCTGGGGCGGGCTGGAGCTCGTAGCGGGTGATCACGGGCCCCTGGGTCACGTTGATGACCTTGGCAGAGATGCCAAAACTGGCCAGAGCCTCCTCCAACACGCGGGCCTGCCGTTGGGGGTCCTCCCTCCCTCTCGCCGTATTGGGGGCGGGGTTGAGCAGCTGCAGGGGGGGCGGCACATAGACGGGGGGCATAGCCTGAGAGGGCTTTCCATCCGTCTCCTTGGAGACGGGTTTAGTCTGCTCCACGGGCAGTTCCTTCCGGAAAGAGGTCTGTTCCGCCTCCACCTGCCGGGACTGGATAAATTTCTTCCACTCCGGCTCTTCGTCGGGATGCTCCTCCTCGGGCGCAGGGACGCTGTCCGGCTGCCAGTCGGGCGCGGCGTCAGGCTCCTCCTGAACAGGCGCAAACTCGGGTTCCTCCCAAGAAGGGAAGGAACTTTCACAGGCGTCCTCCCCGTAGTCGTCAGAACCATCTTCAAACCGTGAACCCCTCAGATGGGACGGGACGGGGGGGAGATACTTGTCATAGGGGCCAAAATCCCTGTTCAGCAGATCCAGCAGTTCCGCCTCCTCTGTCTCGGCTTCCCGGGAATCCAGAGAACTTGCCGGGATTGGGGGCAGAAATTCTTCCTGGGGGGCGGATTCAGGTATCCCATCCTCCTGGGGCTGTGCGGGATTGGATGCCGTATTGGACTGGGGCGCCATATTGCCCGCGTCCTTCTCATCCTCCGGCTCCTCCCTCTTATGGGGCCGGAAGGGATCCAACATGGGGTCAAACCGGCGGACAGCGGAGGGCTTGACCTTTTTCTGGATTTCCACTACCGGTTCCACGCTGGGGTCCGGATGGGTTACAAATTCCAGCTTTCCCTTCTGGGGAAGAAGGTTGAAGTCATCCTCCGGGGGAGTGTGGGGTGGAGTCTCCTCCTGGGGCGCGGGGCTGGGGGACTGAGCTTTTTTCTCCTTGGGAGCGGGGTCATCCAGGGAAACCTCGCCGATGTCGAATTGCTGGCGGCGCTGCTCCTCACGGGCCTGACGGCGCACCACACGCTTTTGCTCCATGTGTTCGACGTTGGTTTTGATGACGTTGGCTACCTGTTTGCCCGTCTTCTGGAGGGAGAGGTTGGTCAGGACCATGATCTGGGTAAGGATAAGCGCACCGAAAAGGACAAAACTCCCCCCTTTCCCCAGACAGTAT
>JAHZEH010000283.1:483-3105 GCA_019421925.1 Clostridia bacterium | reverse complement strand
TCCCCGGGCCGGCGGAGCGCTTTTCCATCAACAGTAAAATTATCAACGAACTGGAGTTTGGCGTTGTCAAAGAGAGCACCCGGGAGGAATTCCTCGGGATTATCCGCCGCATGATGGAGGAGGACCGCGTTGAGGGCGTCATCCTGGGCTGCACTGAACTTCCCCTGCTCTTTCAAGGGACGCCGCTGCCGCTCCCCTGCCTGGACACCATGGAGCTGCATATCTCGGGCATTGTTGATATGATTTTAGAGCAATACTGATTCTGGAGGTTCCTCTTGGGCGATACCCTTATTACCATCCTGGTATACGCAGCGCTTATCCTGCTGGCTGTGCTGGCCTGCACGGTCGTTGCCGCCGTCATCAAATTCGTGCTGCGCTTTTTTGTGCGGCAAATCAAATTTGTCGTATGTTTCGTCGCAGCTCTGTGCCTCATCGGCGGCCTGCTCCTCAAGCTGGCCGTCAAACCCATCCAGAATGTCTTCGGCGGGGATGTGCCCCTAGAGGGTATGACAGAAATCGTGGACCAGTTTAAAGGGTTCTACTCCGATGCCCTCCCCCTGCTGGCCTGGCGTTTTACGGATATCTCCGACTCAGAGGACGAAACCCGGGTGCGCATCGAGTATCTGCCTCTGGGCTCCATAGAGGTGGTGTACGACCGTCAGGATCACACCTTCAGCATTGACAAACCGCTGAAAACGCCCTAATGCGTCAAAACCGCATGCCCAATTCCTGATGCGGACCTGAAAGCGGCCCAGTGAACGGAGCCTGAGCAGTAACCGGCCATCATAAGTTTGAGAAGCCAGGGCCGGACATCACCCCCGGAAATCTCATATGATTACAGGCCAGACAGCATAAAAAGCCGGGTATACCCGGCTTTTTTGTTATGCAGCGGGATTTTCGAGGACACGGAAATCCCCCGCAAAGTCCCGCCCTCTCAGAAGATGGCCTCGGCAAAGGCCTGGGGGTCGAACTCCTGCAGGTCCTCAATCCCCTCGCCCACGCCAATGAAGCGCACGGGGATACCCAACTCCTCCTTAACGGAGATCACAACGCCGCCCTTGGCTGTGCCGTCCAGCTTGGTCAGGACAATACCGGTGAGCTCCACGGTCTCGGCGAACACCTTGGCCTGGGCAATGGCGTTCTGCCCGGTGGTGGCGTCCAGAACGAGCAGCACCTCCTTGTGCGCGGCCGGCCACTCCCGCTCGATCACCCGGCCGATTTTGCGCAGCTCCTCCATGAGGTTCTTCTTGTTGTGCAGCCTGCCCGCCGTGTCACAGATGAGCAGGTCCACATGCTTGGCTTTGGCGGAACCGATGGCGTCGAAGACCACAGCCGCGGGGTCGGCCCCCTCCCCGTGCCTGACGACAGGCAGGCCGGAGCGCTCGCCCCAGACGCATAGCTGTTCCGTAGCGGCGGCCCTGAAGGTATCAGCCGCGGCAAACATCACCTTGCGGCCCTGGGACTTATAGATGCTCCCCAGCTTGCCGATGGTCGTGGTCTTGCCCACGCCGTTGACGCCCACCACGAGAATTACATTCTCCCCCTCCGACAGGAAGGGAGTACTGCAAGACATCATGTCCGCCAGAATGGAACGCAATGCCTCCTTGGCCTCGTGGGTGTCCCTGAGCTTCTGCTCCTTGACTGCGGCGCGCAGGCGGTTTGTCACCGCCATCACCGTGTTCATACCAATGTCTGAGGTGATGAGGGCCTCCTCTAATTCCTCATAGAAATCCTCGTCGATGCTGCCGCCTGTAAAAATAGAAGAAAAGCTGGAGGCAATGCTCTCGCGGGTTTTGGTGAGGCCCTGGGCGAGCCTGCTGAAGAAGCCCTTTTTCTTTTCCATGGGAATTCCTCCTTACATATTCTGGGCGGCAAGCCGGACCGAGACCAGCTTGGAGACCCCCTTCTCCTCCATCGCAACGCCGTAGAGGGAGTCGGCTGCCAGCATGCTGCCCTTGCGGTGGGTAATCAATATGAACTGGGTGGAAGAGGCGTATTGCCGCACATAGGACGCGAAGTTGTCCACATTGGCATCGTCCAGGGATGCCTCGATCTCATCCAGCACGCAGAAAGGCATGGGCTTGTGCTTGAGCATGGAGAAAAGCAGCGCAATGGCCGTCAGCGCCCGCTCGCCCCCCGAGAGCAGCGAGAGCATCTGCAGCTTTTTGCCCGGCGGCTGAGCGATAATCTCGATCTCGCTCTCAAGCACATCGCTCTCGTCCGCCAAGCGCAATTCCGCCCGCCCCCCGCCGAACAGCTCCTGAAAAGTCTGCCCAAAAAAAGCGTTAATCCGGTAGAACTGCTCTCTGAACTGGGTGCGCATGGTTTTGAGCAGCTCCTCAATCAGCTCGCCCAAATCCTTTTCCGCCCTGGTCAGATCCTGCTCCTGGGCGTAGAGGGCGTCATACCGCTCCTTGACCGCCTTGAAATCCTCAATAGCGTTGACGTTGACGTTCCCCAGGGCTCGGATACTTTTTTTCAAGGCGTCCGTCTGCTTCTGGGCGGAGGTAAAGGAGATATCCTCACGGTAAGCCTGAGCTCCCTCATAGGTCAGTTCATAGTCCTGCCAGATGCGTTCCTGCATGGCCTCCAGCTCCAGCTCCAGCTTGTTCTGGGCCAGCT
>JAHZEH010000283.1:0-377 GCA_019421925.1 Clostridia bacterium | reverse complement strand
GCCTGCGCTCCGTCAGGTCCATCAGCTCCTGGGATAGGGCGGTGTTCTGCTCCTCTAGGGATCTGATATGTTCCTGAAGCTGCTCGCGCTTCTGCTCCTCTGCCGCCGACTGGTTCATGAGCTCCTGGACCCTGCCCCGCATCTCGAGGACCCCCCGGGCCAGGTCGCCGGATCTCCGGGCAAGCTCCTCCGCCTGTGCCCGGCATTCCTGTGCCCGTGCGGTCTCCCGCTCTATGCGCTCGCCCAGGGCTGACAGTTCCTTCTCCATGCGCTTCCTCTCGTTCCCCAGGCCCCCGCACCCCCGCTGCAGGGAGGCGGCCTGTACCCGCATCTGAGTTGCCCGCCCAGCGTCAGCTTCACGCGTGGCCCGCCGGCTG
>JAHZEH010000282.1 GCA_019421925.1 Clostridia bacterium | reverse complement strand
TGCCGCCGTACTTCCATCCTGCCTGGTTACTTCGAGCTTCCATCCTTCTTTGGGCGGTTTGAAACCGCGTTACCACCTCAGTTCACCGCAGCCTCACGGCCTGCGGTCTCGGCGAGTTCGGCGCAATAGAGACGCGAAACCCTGGCACTGTAACGGGTGCGCCCGGCTCCAGCCTACTGGGAATTCCTGCGTGGGGGCGCCGTTCCATGGCGCGGCCCCTCCCCGCTCCGGCCTGACGGCCCCGGAACCCGTTGGGTGGGCAGCTACCGGAATGTATTCGCCTGCCGCGCTTCCCGCGCCTCTCATCGCCCGGCAACTTTCTGTGGGCCCGCAGTCAGGTTACTTCTTCCCGGTCATCGCTGTTGACGGGGATATTGTACCATGGTTGGAATCCCCCGTCAATATTTTTGCATATGCGCCCTGGGCCCGCAACCCCAGTACCGGTTCCACCTCATCTTTTCCCGGAAAGAGTAAAATAAAGGTTCCATAAACCGGAGCCGGAATTTCCGGCATGCAGCGAAAAGCGGCGGGGATCTCTTCCCCCGCCGCCCTCTCTGCACGCCGTGCCTGCTCCATGCAGTTCTATTGATCTTTCCTGCGGGAGGTCTTATTGAGGGCATAGACCACCAGGAAGACCACGGTCATGACAACAAAAATACCAAGCATGCCCAGCCCCATGATGGGAAGAGTATCCAAAAAAGCCTGAACGTTCATGAGAGCACTCCTTTCAGCCCGCAATGAGTTTGATGATGAGCCCGCCGGCGATCACCGAAGCGAGGAAGTTGTGGGGGTCCTCCTTGAGGCCCATCTTGTGGATGACACGGGAGGACATGGGGAAGGCGGAAATGCCCGCCGCGCCGATCATGGGGTTGATCTTCTTCTTGGAGAACAGGTTGATAAACTTGGCGAACAGCACGCCGCCGATTGTATCAAAGATGAAGGCCACAAGACCCAGACCCATAATCATGAGGGTATCCACCGTCAGGAAATACTGCCACTGCATCTTGGTGGCCACGGTGATGCCCAGCAGGAGGGTGATGAGGTTCGCCAGGGTCTTTTGCGCCGCCTCAGACAGAGAATCCAGCACGCCGCACTCCCGCAGGAGATTGCCGAACATCAGAAAGCCGACCAGCGCCACCGAGCGGGGAGCGATGATGCCCGCAATCGCCGTAACGATGATGGGGAAGAGGATGCGCGTCCTCTTGCTGATGTCCTTCTGGTTGTACTCCATGCGGATCAGCCGCTCCTTGCGGGTCGTAACCATGCGGATCACCGGCGGCTGTATGATGGGGACCAGCGCCATGTAGGAGTACGCCGCGACGATGATGGCCCCAATGTACTTACTGTCAAAGAAATTGGCCACAAAAATGGAGGTCGGTCCGTCCGCCACACCGATGATAGCGATCGAAGCCGCATCCTTGAGGTCAAAGCCCAGCAGAGAGGCCATGCTCAGGGTAAAAAAGATGCCAAACTGGGCTGCCGCCCCAAAGAAAAGCAGCTTGGGGTTGGTCAAAAGCGGCCCAAAGTCGATCATCGCGCCAATGCCGATAAAGAGCAGCAGGGGGAAGAGCTCATTGGCGATGCCCGCATTATAGAGCACATCGATGGCTCCCTCTTCCACCACGCCGCCAATCGTCTGGGTAACCGCGCCCGAGAAGGGCAGGTTGACCAGGATGGCCCCAAACCCCATGGGCAGCAGCAGCGTCGGCTCCATGTCCTTTTTGATGGCCAGATAGATCAGCACGCCGCCAATGATCCACATGACCACCATCTGCCAGTTGATCTCCAAAACGTTTCCAAATAGTGCTTCCATATTCGTGTATCCCCTCCTGGAATCATAAAAAAAGACCTTTTCCGCACTCCCAAGGCGCGGAAAAAGTCTCGCTGATTAAGGTATCCGCGGGCTGAAGCTCAGCCGTCCTGACGCGATCATACCGCGCCCGGCCGGGCGCCAGCTACTCCCTTTTCCCGAAGAATTCTCTTCCAACTATAGCGCATGCGGACAGTTTAATCAAGGAGAAAATGCCAGTCCGCATCAGGGCAGGCCATAGCGCAGCGGGGGCCGCTGTGCTATAATAAACCATATTGTAAAGAAGGGGAGGAGGTCTCCTCCTGCCCTTCTCTGGCGCGAATTTGGACAAAAGCGATTTACTCCCGCTGCATCCCTTTTGTCCAGCCTCCGCTGCCGTCTGCAGACAGTTTTTCTTCAAAGATTGTTTACGGACTGCTGGCTTCTCCCTGTCTATACGCGGATTTGGACCAAAGCGATTTGCTCCCGCTGCATCCCTTTTGTCCAGCCTCCGCTGCCGCCTGCGAACAGTTTTTCTTCAAAGATTGTTTACGGACTGCTGGCGCGGCCTTGTTTCGTTGGTTAAATTTAGATTAGTATACAAAGTGAGGTATTTCATGGGCATCAAATTCACCAAAATGCACGGGCTCGGCAACGGCTATATCTTCCTGGACTGCTTCCGCCAGGACCCGCCCTCAGATCCCGCTGCCCTCTCCATCCGCGTCAGCGACCCATACTTTGGCGTCGGCTCCGACGGCCTGGTTCTCATGCTCCCCACCCAAAACGCCGACTGCCGCATGCGCATTTTCAACGCCGACGGCAGTGAGGCCCAGATGTGCGGCAATGCAACCCGCTGCATCGGCCGCTACCTCTACGAGCAGGGCTATATCCAGGGTAAATCCGCCACCCTTGAGACCGCCTCAGGTATCAAAGTCATCGAGATTACAGCCGATGAAAACGGCGCTTTTCTGGGTGCGACTGTGGATATGGGCGAGCCCGGCCTGGCCCCTGATAGCCTGCCCGTGACCGCCTCCGCAACCCCTGTCATTGGGCTGACCATGCCCGAGGCGGAGTGGCCTTCCTCGACTGCGACCCCAAGGACTATCCGGTCACCAGCGTGGGGCCCCGTGTGGAGCATAGCCCTCTCTTCCCCCAGCGCGTCAACGTAGAATTCGCCCAGGTGGTCTCCCGGGACAAAATTCTCATGCGGGTGTGGGAAAGGGGAAGCGGCGAGACCATGGCCTGCGGCACTGGCGCCTGCGCGGTGTATGTGGCCGCCCGGCTGAACGGTCTGGTGAACAGCGAGGCCGACGTCGTCCTGCCCGGCGGCGTTCTGCATATC
>JAHZEH010000028.1:9048-13672 GCA_019421925.1 Clostridia bacterium | reverse complement strand
TTCCACCGCCCGATCGGGGCGCTCCTCCGCCGGATACCGCGTCCGCAGAATACTGAGGGGCCTCTCCACACAGCGGAAGGCCCAGAGGACCAGCGTCCTGTGTTTTTGCAGGCCCATGAGCTCCAGCAGTCCCTGCAGGCAGGCGCTGTCTCTCGAAAAGAGCATCTGCCGCTTTTTCCGGCTCTTCTCCCGCACATCCCTCATCCAGTCCGCCCCCATATGATTCTCCTCCCTTCCAAATCATCATACTCTTTGGGCAGTCCCGGGGCAATACCAGCTCTTCTTCTCCGCCTTGACACCCCACTGAAATTAGAGTATCCTTGTCTCAAAATATTCCGTATATTTCCCACGTTATGTATCACTTCCAAGAATTTTATTTACGTAACGAAATCCAAACAACCGGATACAGGAGGACTACAATGGCTCAGCACTTTGCACACACCACCCCCGAGGCGTGCGGCATTCCCTCGTCCGCCATCGAGAATTTCATTGCCGAGATCGAGGCCCAGACCATCCCCATGCACAGCTTTATGCTGCTGCGCCACGGGCAGATCTGCGCCCAGGGCTGGTGGAAGCCCTACACCGCTGAAATGCCCCATATCATCTATTCCTGCTCCAAGAGCTTCACCTCCATCGCCATCGGCATGTGCGTGCAGGAGGGCCGCATCACGCTGGATGACAAGGTGGTGGATTTCTTTCCCGACAAGCTGGGGGAGAACTCCTCCCATCCTTATATCGCCTCACGCACCATCCGCGACCTTCTGCGCATGTCCACCGGCAACGTATACGCCATCGACCGCACCGCGCCGGACTGGATCAGGACCTTCCTGAACACCCCGCCCAAGGTCAAGCCGGGAGCCCTGTTCGGCTACGACAGCTCGGGCACCCACACCCTCTCCGGCATTGTCCAGCGGGTCACCGGCCAAAACCTGATGGAGTACCTGGGACCCCGCCTGTTTGAGCCCCTGGGGATTGAGGGGGCCTGGTGCGAGATGAGCCCCATGGGCATCTGCGTGGGCCACCGGGGCATCCACTGCAAAACTGAGGACATGGCCAAATTCGGCCAGTTCCTGCTCCAGCGCGGCATGTGGGAGGGCAGGCAGCTGATCGACCCCGCCTACATCGACGAGGCCACAGCCCGCCAGATCGCCACCAGCACCAAAGTCAACAAGCTGGACAGCAACGTGGGCTACGGCTATCAGTTCTGGCGGCTGCGCAACAACGCCTACGCCTGCATCGGTACGGGGGCGCAGCTCATTGTCGTCCTGCCGGACGAGGACATCGTCTGGGTGACCACAGGCAACGCCCTCCAGGGGGACGCGGATTATGAGGAGTACCCGGAGATCATCCACCTCTTCTGGAACCAGATTTACCCCCACATCTCCAAAAATCCCCTGCCCGAGAACCCCGAGGCCCTCGCCTCCCTGCAAAAACGCCTGGACAGCCTGGAACTCTATCTGCCCGCAGGCAGACAGAGCAGCCCCCGGGAACAGGAAATCTCCGGCAACCGCTATACTTTCTCAGAGAACGACAGCCATATCCGTTCCCTCTCCTTCCGCTTTGAAGCGGATACCCTCCGTCTGGCGGTGGAACTGCCCGGGACGGTCTGGGAGATTGAGGCGGGCAGGAACGACTGGCGGCATCAGGATTTCCCCCTGGCCCCGGACGACGGCTGGGCAAAATTCGTCTGGGTGGACGAGGACACCCTGGTCTGCGAGGCCAACTGCCACCTTCGCTGCGGAACCTACCATATCGTCGCGCACTTTGACGCCGGCAGCGTCTCCGTACAGATCCGGCCCACGGGTTGGTCCCACTTCGGCAGGCTGTACCTGCGCATGACGGGGGATCTGGCATAATCGTATTTCTCTATATAAAGAGGAGGCGCAAAGCGCCTCCTCTTTTGTGATATATCCCCTCTCCCTTCATTTTCTAAATATCCGCCTTGACTCAAAAGCCGCCTTAAGGTTTAGGGTATACTTAGTCATATCAATGACAATCAGGAGAAGGAGGAAGAATCATGAAGAAAAAACTCCCTGCGCTGCTATTGTCCCTGGTGTTCGCCCTCACGGCAGCATCCTGCGCCGCACCGGCAGCGGAACCCGGGACGACCCCCGGAACGGTTGCCCAAACCCAAACAGAACAGCCCCAGGCCCAAACCTTTACCCATTCCGCCAAGGGTTTCGGCGGCGACATCACCGTCACCATCACTGTCACAGACGGTGTCCTGACAGACGTCGCCGCCCAGGGCCCGGATGAGACAGCCGGCGTGGGATCCCAGGCCGTCGAACAGCTCTCCGCCGCCATATTGGAGGCCGGCTCTCCGGAGGTGGACGGCGTCAGCGGCGCAACCCTCTCCAGCAACGCCCTCAAACAGGCGGCCCGGGCCGCCATGGAGGAGGCGGGTCTGCTTGCCCCCAGCCAGGCTCAGGTGAAGATGAAGCCCGGCTCCTACACCGCCTCCGCCAACGGGTTCTCCCTCTGCCGCCCCATCACTGCGGAGGTGACCGTAGATGAGCAGTCCATCCTGTCCATCTCCGTGGACACCGCGCTCACAGGCGACACCCCCCATATCCTCCAGTCCGTCCTGGACTACATGGTCCCGCGGATCCTGGAGCACCAGTCCCTGGCCGTAGACTCCATCACCGGCGCAACGGCCAGCAGCGCAGGCGTCAAAGCCGCTGTCACACAGGCCCTCGAGCAGGCCCTGACGGAAGGCGGCAGTGACCCCGCCGCCCTCTCAGCCTTCATGACCGTCCCTGAAAAGGCGGGCGGTCACGAGGTGCTGACGACCGAGGTACTGGTGGTCGGTATGGGCGGCTCCGGTTCCGCCGCCGCCCTCAGCGCCGCGGAAAACGGTCTCTCCGTTCTGGCCATCGACAAGATGGCCAAATACGGCGGCACCACCAGCCTGACCGGCGAGATGCTCTCGGTCAACCCGGCGAACCACAAGGCCGTCAACAACGGCGGCAAAGACTACGTGGACAAGGAGGCCATGCGGGCTGCCTGGCTGGAGTACACCGAGGGGGATGCCAAGGAGGAGATGGTGGATCTCTTTCTGGACAACTCCGGGGAAGCGCTCGACTGGATGGATGAGCGGGGATTTGATTTCTCCCCCAGGGCTCTGACCGGCTTCACCCCCACCGATATCTGGACCACCAAGATCGAGTTCTATCCTTTCACCGTGGATGTGGCCACGGCCTACATCACCCCCTATTTCGATGCGCTCTATGAGAACTTCACCCGCAGCGGCGGGAGCTACCTGCTGGAGACAGAGGCCTACGAACTTCTCACCGATGAGAGCGGCGCGGTGGTGGGAGCCAAGGCCTATAACTCCGCCACCGGCACGGAATATGAGATTCACGCGGACGCAGTCGTTCTCGCCACCGGCGGCTTTGCCGGCAGCGGTGAAATGATGGAGACCTATCTGTCCGACGAATACTACGACCTTAAGGGCGTCTGGAGCGTGTATGGACTCAAAACCAACGACGGCAAGATGATCCAGGCCGCCATGGATATCGGGGCCGCAACCTACAATATCGGCATGCCCCCCATGGTCCACAATGCGGGCACTCCCGCCTTCCTGACCGGGTTTGAAACCCATGAGCTGGAGGGGCAGATCGGCCTGCGCAACAACGCTCAGCCCGTGGTCTGGTCTGAGGCGGACGCTCCCCTGTATATGTGCATTTCTCAAAACAGCGTGGCTGTGAGCAAGCACGGCAAGCGCTTCACCAACGAGGAGAGCATCTCCATGCTCGACCCATGGATTGCCGGGCCCCAGTTCTACTCCATCTGGAGCACCGAACAGGTGGAGGCCATCCGCGATAAGGGTTTCGCCTGCACCCCTGTCGGCCCGGCCAGCATCTACCTGGGCTATCAGGGCGCGATCCCGGAAAGCACCCCCCTGGCCAATATCATGGAAGTCATAGAGGCCGGAATAGAGGCGGGTTTCATCTACAAGGCCGATACCCTGGAGGAGCTGGCAGCCCTGGCCGGCATCGACGGTCCGGCTCTGGCCGAAACCATCGCCGATTATAACCGCTGCTGCGAGACGGGCGTGGACCCGGAATTCGGCAAGAGCGCCCAGTACCTGGAGAAAATCGGTGATGGCCCCTACTACTGCATCGTGGGCACCCCCTACTGCTATACCACCTGCGGCGCACTGGATGTCAACACCGATCTGCAGGTTCTGGATACGGAGGGCAGTCCCATCTCCGGCCTGTATGCCGTGGGCACCGACAGCATGGGCGTGCTCTTCTCCCCCAAGAAAGCCTATGTCACCTATGGCGGCGCAGCCAACGGCTGGGGGTTCACCTCCGGCATGCTGGCGGGCCGCAGTATCGCGGCAGCCCTCAAAGGCGAATAAATTCCCCTGCATTTTCAGAGGGATCCCTCTGAAACAAAAGCAGGCGTCCGCAATTGTGGACGCCTGCTTTGATATGGTATTCTCCTAAATAAGGGAGGAGTGGAAGATGTCCTATAAAATCGGAAAGGTGGCCCGCATGGTGGGCTTGACAACGCAGACCCTTCGGGAATATGAGAAGCTGGGTCTTCTGGAGGCCCGCAAGGACGAAGAAAGCGGCTACCGGTACTTCGATGCCCAGATGATCTGCGAATCCGTCGCCAT
>JAHZEH010000028.1:0-9038 GCA_019421925.1 Clostridia bacterium | reverse complement strand
GACCTCCTCCATGAAATGGACTATGAGGAATACTGCCGTTATTTTGACACGGTTCTGGAGCGCCAGCGTGAGGCCCTCGCCTACCAGGCCCTGGTCTGCGAGGTTGCCGAGGAACAGGTCCGCTCCATCCGGGCCCTCAAGGAGACCCGGCACGCCTGCAATATTCTGCCGGAGATGGAGTTCTACTGTCTGGATTATCTCCGCTCGGGGGATCCCCTTCTGCGGGAGCAGCGGGAACTCCAGCTCCTCAACAGCTGGATCGGATACTCCATGTTCGCCAGAAACTACTCCCCCCTCCCCCTGGCGTCCCTCTCGGGCCCGTGGGAGGCGGAGTCTGTTATGGGTCTGGCCCTGCGGGGGGACTATGCCCGCAAACTCAAGCTGAGCACAGAGTATCCTGCTTACCTGCGCCAGTCCCCCCGCTGCGTCTGTACCCGGGTCTCCCATCCCAAATCCATCAATGCATGGCCCGCCCCCGGCGACCTCACCCGCGTCCGGCGCTTTCTGGAGGAAAATGCCCTGGAGCCCGCCGGCGAACCCTTTTTCATCTCCGACTGTACCCTGTGGGAGGGAGGCGAGGAGCGCAGCTACAGCATTCTTTACGTCCCAATTGCATAAAAATCACAATAATATTTAAAATAATTGTCGCATCTATTGACGTTTTATAACACATATAATACGATGAATATATCATCCCCATTGGGGCGTGATATAAAAAACATCAGGGAGGGAAGGCCATGACAGTCAGGGGTAAACTTCTGGAGGATGCGAAGCGCATGGTGGAGGCGGCCGAAAAAAAGGCCATAGAGATCGACGTTCCAATGGTCATTGCGGTGTGCGACATGGGCGGCAACCTCGTTCTGCTGCACAGGATGGAGGACTCGCTGCTGGCGAGTCTTGAGATTGCTCAGAACGAAGCCTACACCGCCGCGGCGCTCAAGATGCCCTCCGCCGCGGTCAAGGAGCTGGCCAAAGAGGGCGGGGAGCTTCAGGGCATTGCGGTCGGCCATGCGGGCAAGCTGGTCTATTTCGGCGGCGGCTTCCCCATCATCATCGACGGTAAAATTGCAGGGGGCATCGGCGTCTCCGGCGGTTCCGTCGCCGAGGATTGCTCCGTCGCCCAGGCGGGGCTGGACGCGCTGTAATCCGCCGATGACGGGACTTTTAAGGGGGCCCTTGAAAAGCCTTAAAATCCCCAAAACTTTTATGTAAATGCTCGCGCATTTCATTGCTCAGGCTAAGGAAACATGCAAAACGCGGAGCCTGGATTCTTCCAGGCCCCGCGCATTTTTTTAAAGTTTTTTGGGCCCCGGGGCAGTACCCGCTGCCGTTTCCCCCGCCCCTTCAATCCCTCCTCAGCGCCTCGATGGGGTGCAGCTTGGCGGCCTTATTGGCGGGGTAGATGCCAAAGGCAATGCCCACCGCGGCCGCAAAACCGATGGAGAAAAGGATGACCCCAATGGACATGGGCAGGGCGATGTCCAGGGCGCTCTCCAGAATCTTGGTGGCGGCATAGCCAATCCCAATGCCCACCGCGCCCCCCGCCGTGGACACCAGGGCGGACTCGATCAGAAATTGCAGCAGAATGTCCCGCCGCTTGGCCCCAATGGCCTTACGGATGCCGATCTCCCGGGTGCGCTCCGTGACGGATACCAGCATGATGTTCATGATTCCAATCCCCCCCACCAGCAGGGAGATTGCCGCGATCCCTGCCAGAACCCCCGTCAGCGTGTCCATGGCGCTGTCCACCACCGAGAGGATCTGGCTCTGGTTGATGACGGTGTAGTTGTCCTCATCCCGGAACTTCTCCAGCATAAAGTCCTCCACCGTCTTCTGTGCGCTTTCGATGTACTCCGAGCCCGCGGCCTTAACATAATAGGCCTGGGGGCGCTTGATCTTGAGGGAGCGCTCCCCCGTGGTCAGAGGCAGGAGGATGATCTCGTCGTTGTTGCCCATCATCCCCTGGCCCTTCTCCTCCAGAATGCCCACAATGGTGAACCTGCGGCCCAGCATGTTCACCGTCTCCCCCAGCACCTCCACCCCGTGGCTGCCGAAGAGCCCGTCGGCAGTGTCCACGCCCAGGATGCAGACGTTCCGGCGCAAATCCACATCGTCGTCGTTGAGGTACCGCCCGGTCTGCACGCTGATCTCCCGGATGTCCCCGTACTCGGGCAGCACGCCCGAGACCGAGGTGGTGTGCTCGTTGCCCGCCGCTTTGACGATGACGGCGCTCCGAGACACCACGGGAGAAATACAGAGGATTTCCTCCCGCTCCGCCAGGGCCCGCACCTGCTCCAGGGGCACGTCGTAGTCCCTCTGGGCGCTCACCTGCGCCACCACCAGATCGGAGCCCAGCGAGTTGATCTGCTTGGCGATCTCCTCCCTGCCCCCCTGACCCAGCGTAATGAGCAGGGAGACGGCCAGCACCCCGATGATGACGCCCAGCATGGTCAGAAAGGATCGGACCTTGTTTCCCCAAACGGCGGAGAAGGCCATTTTGAAAGCCTGCGAAATCCTCATGCCTCCTCCTCCCCCGCCGTCCCGTTGGGCCGGTCGTCAATGATGGCGCCGTCCTGGATGTGGACAATGCGCCTGCTCTGGGCCGCCACACCGGGATCATGGGTGATGAGGACGACGGTGTTGCCCGCCTCATGAACTCTTTTGAGCATGGAGAGCACCTCCGCCCCCGATCTGGAATCCAGGTTGCCCGTAGGCTCATCCGCCAGGATGAGGGAGGGGCTGCCGGCCAGGGCCCGGGCGATGGCGACGCGCTGCTGCTGGCCGCCCGAGAGCTCGGAGGGCCGGTGGTTCATCCTCTGCCCCAGGCCTACCTTCTCCAGCGCCGCCGCGGCCAGTTCATGGCGCTGCTGCGCCGGCTTGCCCTGGTAGATGAGGGGCAGCTCCACATTTTCCAGGGCAGTCAGCCGGGGCAGAAGATTGAAACCCTGGAAAATGAAGCCGATCCTCCTATTTCGGGTCTCAGCCAGCCGGTCCTCGGGCAGGCGGGAGACGTCCTCCCCCGCCAACAGGTAAGTTCCCGAATCCGGGCTGTCCAGGCAGCCGATCATGTTCATGAGGGTGGACTTGCCGCTGCCCGAAGGCCCGATGATGGCCACAAATTCCCGCTCCTCTATGGAGAGGGAGACACCGTCCAGGGCTTTGACCACGCCCTCCCCCATATGGTACTCCTTGCGGATATCCGTCAGCTCAATGAGGGGGGGCATCAGTTGTTCCCTCCCATCATCCGCTGCTGCTGCTCCTGCATGCGGCGCATCAGGGCGATCATGGCGTTCTCTTTCTCCACCAGCACGGTGTCCCCCTCCTCGAGGCCGGAGAGGATCTCCGCCCGCAGCTCGTTGGAAGCCCCCATCTCCACTTCCCGCCACACATAGGGCACGCTGTTGCCCGCGCTGTCTTTGGCCCAGGTGGAGGGCTGGGAGAGATCGGCCCCGGGGACCAGCACCCGCACCTTGCGCACGCCGTCCTCCCGCACCACGCAGTCCACAGGCACGATGAGGACCCCCTCCCTCTGCTCAATCACGATCTCCGCCGAGGTGCTCATGCCGATTTTGACCCCCTCGGGGGCGGCGACGCCAATGGTCACATCGTAGGTGGTGATCCCCCCCACAGACTTACCCAGTTCAGATATTTTGGACACACTGCCCTCAAATTCCACGTCCTCCAGAGCGTCCACCCGCACGACGGCTCTCTGTCCCAGGGCCACCTTGGGGATATCCAGCTCATCCACCTCGATCACCACCTCCTGGGAGGAGGTGTCCACCACCTGGGCCACGGCCATGCCCGCCGTAATCTGCTGGCCCTCCTTAACGGCCACGGCGCTGACCACGCCGCTCACCGGGGCGGTCATCCGATTGTCCTCCATCTTGGCCCGGGCCTTCTCAATGTTATCCTCACTGACCTTGATGGCCAGGTCAATGGCCTCAATGGACTTGCTCACGTCGGTGGAGTCCATTGCAAAAAGAAGGTCTCCCCGTGAAACCGTCTCCCCCTCAGAGACGTAAATTTTGCTCACCCTGCCCGCTCCCGTGACAGGCGTGGCCCCCTCCCCCTCGCCGATGACGCAGAGGGAACCGTGCACTTTGGCGGTGGTGGCCCCTTCCTCGCCCTTCCTGGCATAGAGTGCGGAGATCACCCCGTCCACCGGGGCGTAGACCTTGTAGTTCTTATACCCGGCGCTCAGTTTGGAGCGGCTGATCCTGTTGCTCTCAATGCTGTTCTGCTCCTGAGTGATAAGGTTCTCCAGGGATTCGTCATACACCTCATAGAGAATATCCCCGGCCTCCACCCTCTGGCCCGCCTCCACCGAGAGGTTCTGTACCCTCCCTCCCCGGGCGGAAATCACATCCCGCACGTCGGCTGACTGCATAGCGCCCGTGCCCTGGATGGAGACGGTCATCTCCCCCCGCTCTACGGTATATGCATCGTAGTCCTCCGCCATGGAGCTCATGGTGCTGCGCAGGAACCCCGCCCCCAGAATGACGGCAATGATGGCAATCACGCCCACCACAGCCAGCACCCATAAAATTACCTTCCGAACTTTGGCGCCTTTCGTTGTCATATGATGCTCCTCGCCTTCTATCTCTGAGAATCTGAAAAATTGACTGCTTCTGCAAAAATAACACAGGACGGCGGGGCAAACAATGCCCGCCGTCCTATTTGTCGGCATATCCGCTTCAAAAAATTCCCTGAACCGGAGGTTATTTCAACAGATCCGCCAGAGCATAGTAAAGCCGCTCCATCTCAGCGTCCGTACCGATGGATATCCGCAGGAACTGGGAAATCCTGGGGCGGTTAAAATAGCGCACCAGCACGGCCCGCTCCCTCAGACCCCGCATGAGCTCCCCCGCGTCCGCGCTCCCATGGCGTGCAAAGAGGAAATTGGCCGAGGAGGGCAGGCAGGTGAAGCCCAGCTCCCCCAGCCGGGAGACCGCCTCTTCCCGGGTTGCGACGATTTTTCTGACCACGTTGTTCGTATACTCCACGTCCTCAATGGCCGCCTTGGCCGCCGCCTGGGCGATGCGGTCGACAGGATAGGAGTTGAAGGAGTTCTTGACGCTGTAGAGGGCCTGAATCAGATCGGCCGAGGCGATGGCGTAGCCCACCCGCAGCCCCGCAAGGGAATGGGATTTTGAGAAGGTGCGGGTGACAACCAGGTTGGGACAGCGTCCCAGCAGCGAAAGGGCGCTCTCCCCCCCAAAGGCGATGTATGCCTCGTCCACCAGGACGGCCCGGCTGTTGTGCCTGCAGATGTCCTCGATCTCCGCCAGAGAGAGGGCCATGCCCGTCGGCGCGTTGGGGTTGGCGATCACGCAGCCGCCCGGGCTGTCAAAAAACCGGCCCACAGGCAGGGAGAAGTCCTCCTCCAGGGGGATGACCTCGGTGGAGAGCTCATACAGGGAGGCGTAAACCTCATAAAAGCTGTAGGTAATGTCCGCAAAGCGCACCGGCAGCCCCCGGTCGAAATAAGCCAGGAAGGACAGGGCCAGCACCTCGTCCGAACCGTTGCCAACAAAAACCTGCCCGGGCTCCACCCCGTTCACCCGTGCGATAGCCTCCCGCAGGGCAGTGGACTCGGGGTCCGGATAGAGGCGCAGGGAACCGTTTGCGCAGTCCTGGACGGCCTGCAGCACCCTGGGGGAGGGGGGATAGGGGTTCTCATTGGTGTTGAGCTTGATGAGGCCCTCAATCTTGGGCTGTTCTCCCGGCACATAGGGCTCGATGCCGGCGGCCAGCGCACTCCAGAACTGTTTATCCATAAAAGGCCTTCCTCCTAAAAAGTAGTCAATTTGTCTCCCCCGGCGGGCGGAGAGAACGCGGTTTTCACGGCTTACCGCTCCCCGGCGCTCTGCCGCAGAACCGGCCCGCCCTGTTTGGAGACAGGACGCGAAAACCCGCGGGCCCGGGGTGGGAAATGATTCCCGGCGCTTTGAGTGCCTGCGGCGCACGGAAAGGCCCTCCTCCCTTTGAGGCGCGCCTCCCTTGTCCGCTGAGGGTATTATACCATGTTTGGCACAAATTATACCTCCCGTGCGCAACTTTTCCAGGCGCACTGTCCCCCCGGGCCCGCCCGCCGGAAAATCCCCTTTCACTCGGGTGTAAAAAACTACAAATTCCCAGAGAAACAGGCATAAACAGGGGTGAGTTTCCTTGACACTGATGAAGCAGGAAGGATATAATGACTTGGGTAGTTCTGCAAAGGACGCGCTCATTTTTGCGTTGTCCTCTCCCCTATAGCATTTCTATATGACGATACAGCACATACCCAAACTCATATTCACAGGAGGTTTCTCTCATGGCAAGGAAAATGACCATTGATGGGAATACCGCTGCTGCGCATGTGGCATATGCCTTTAGCGACGTGGCGGCCATCTACCCCATCACCCCTTCCTCCCCGATGGCGGAATTCATTGATGAATGGGCTGCCGCGGGCCGTAAGAACCTGTTTGGCCAAACCGTCCGCGTCGCAGAAATGCAGTCCGAAGGCGGCGCCGCCGGCGCTGTGCACGGCTCTTTGACCGCCGGCGCTTTCACCACCACCTACACGGCCTCCCAGGGCCTGCTGCTCATGATCCCCAACATGTATAAGATCTCCGGCGAGCTTCTGCCCGCTGTGTTCCATGTCTCCGCCCGCGCTCTGGCCGCCCATGCCCTGTCCATCTTCGGCGACCACAGCGACGTCATGTCCGCCCGCCAGACAGGCTTTGCCATGCTGGCCTCCGCCTCCGTCCAGGAAGCGATGGATCTGGCCCTGGTCGCCCAGCTCTCGACGCTGACCGCCAAGGTCCCCTTCGTCCACTTCTTCGACGGCTTCCGTACCTCCCACGAGATTCAGAAGATCGACGCCATTGAATATGAGGATATGGCCAAGCTGGTGGACTGGGACGCCGTCGCGGATTTCCGCAGGCGCTCCCTCAACCCCGAGCACCCCACCCTCCACGGCACGGCCCAGAACCCCGACGTGTACTTCCAGAACCGCGAGGCGGCCAACAAGTTCTACGAGGCCACTCCCGCCATCGTGCAGCGCTATATGGACGAGGTGTCCAAGCTGACCGGTCGTCCCTACAAGCTCTTTGACTATGTGGGCGCTCCCGACGCTGAGAACGTCATCATCGCCATGGGCTCCGGCTGCGACGTGCTGGAGGAGACCGTCAACTATTTGAACTCCAAGGGCGGCAAGTACGGCGCCATCAAGGTCCGCCTGTACCGTCCCTTCTCCGCGGAAGCTTTCCTCTCCGCCATCCCCGCGACCTGCAAGAAGATCGCCGTGCTCGACCGCACCAAGGAGCCCGGCTCCTTCGGCGAGCCCCTCTACGCCGACGTCTGCGCCGTGCTGATGGATGCCGGCCGCAGCGACATCAAGGTGGTGGGCGGCCGCTACGGCCTGGGCTCCAAGGAGTTCACCCCCTCCATGGCCAAGGCTGTTTATGACAACCTCGAGGGCGAGTGCAAGAACCACTTCACCGTCGGCATCGTCGACGATGTGACCGGCACCTCCCTGCCCATCAAGGAGCAGGTCAACGCCGCGCCCGAGGGCACCTACTCCTGCAAGTTCTATGGTCTGGGCAGCGACGGCACCGTCGGCGCCAACAAGAACTCCATCAAGATCATCGGCGACCACACCGACATGTACGCCCAGGGCTACTTCTCCTACGACTCCAAGAAGTCCGGCGGCTTCACGGTGTCCCATCTGCGCTTTGGCACTAAGCCCATCCAGAGCCCGTACCTCATCGACAACGCGGACTTTGTGGCCTGCCACAACCCCTCCTATGTGACCCGTTACGACATCGTTGACGGCGTCAAGGACGGCGGCATCTTCCTGCTCAACAGCCCCTGGAACACCATCGAGGAGCTCGAGGCCAACCTGCCCGCCGAGATGAAGCGCGAGATCGCCAAGAAGCATCTCCAGTTCTACAACATCGACGCCATCTCCGTGGCCCGCAGCGTGGGCATGGGCGGCCGCATCAATACCATCATGCAGGCCTGCTTCTTCGCCGTCTCCGGCGTGCTCCCCGCCGACCAGGCCATCGACTACATGAAGCAGTACGCCAAGAAGTCCTACGGCAAGAAGGGCGACGCGGTCGTGCAGAAGAACTACGACGCCATCGACGCCGCCACCGCCAACATGCACAAGGTGGACTATCCCGCCGCCTGGGCTGAGGCCACCACCGGCGCCGAGGCCCCCCATGTGGAGGCCACGGAGTACTTCCACGAGATCATCAAGCCCATCCTGGCCCAGCGCGGCGACAAGCTGCCCGTCTCGGCTTTCCTGCCCAATGCGGACGGCTTCGTGCCCACCGGCACCACCAAGTATGAGCGCCGCGGCATCGCCGTGGAAATCCCCGTGTGGGACGCCGCGACCTGCGTGCAGTGCAACCGCTGCTCCCTGGTCTGCCCCCACGCCTGCATCCGCCCCTTCCTGGCCACGGACGAGGCCCTTGCCTCCGCCCCCGCCGGCTTCGACACCAAGCCCGCCACCGGCAAGGAGTTCGCGGGTTACAACTTCCGCGTCCAGATCAGCCCCTATGACTGCACCGGCTGCGGCAACTGCATGATCGTCTGCCCGACCGCCGACAAGGGTACCCTCAAGATGGCTCCCCTGTCCGACGTCATCGACGCTGAGGACGCCAAGTGGGCCTATGCGCTCAAGCTGCCCAGGAAAGACATGACCGGCATCGCCGTCAACAACATCAAGAACAGCCAGTTCCTCCAGCCGCTGTTCGAGTTCTCCGGCGCCTGCGCCGGCTGCGGCGAGACCCCTTACATCAAGCTCATCACCCAGCTGTTCGGCGACCGCATGATCGTTGCCAACGCCACGGGCTGCTCCTCCATCTACGGCGGTTCCGCCCCCACCGTGCCCTACACGGTCAACGAGAAGGGCCAGGGTCCCGCCTGGGCCAACAGCCTCTTTGAGGACAACGCTGAGTTCGGCTTCGGCATGAACCTGGCCGTCAAGCAGCGCAGGGCCCGTCTGGAGGACCTCGTTAAGGAAGCGGTTGAGCGCGCCGACGGCGACCTGA